>CALUVS010000004.1 GCA_944324265.1 uncultured Traorella sp. | reverse complement strand
TCTTTCTACACTTATATCTTACTCTCTAATGCAACACTATTTATGTATATATCAACGAATTAATTGAAAAGAGCGAAATAGAAAAGAAAGTTAGGTGGATTATGGCTTTTTTACCGACAACACGCGAAGAAATGCTGGAACAGGGCTTTGAAACTGTTGATTTTGTCTATATCTGCGGGGATGCTTATGTGGATCATCCTTCTTTTGGCTGTGCAATCATTACAAGAACCTTGCAGGCTTATGGCTATAGCTGTGCTATTTTAGCACAGCCGGATTGGAACAATGATGAGGAATTTCTGCAGTTCGGAGAACCTCGTCTTGGCTTTTTGATCAGTGCAGGAAATATCGATTCTATGGTCAATCATTATTCTGTCAATAAGCGCCGCCGTGATAAAGATTCATATTCCGATGACGGTGTGATGGGCAAGCGTCCGGATCGGGCAACCATTGTTTATTCCAATATTGTGCGGCGATTATTTCCGCATGCCAATATTTTGATCGGCGGCATTGAAGCTAGTCTGCGCCGATTGGCTCATTATGATTATTGGGATGATAAGGTCAGAAGAAGTATCTTGCTTGACAGCAATGCTGATCTTTTGATGTTCGGTATGGGAGAAAACTGCATCGTTGAAGTAGCCGACGCACTCAACAGCGGTCTGAAGGCCAAAGATTGTGTGTTTATACGCGGTACTGTGTATAAGACCAAAGATATTTCCTTGATTCCGGATGCCATTGTTCTGCCAAACTACAAAGAAATCTGTGAAGATAAGATTGCTTATGCCAAATCTTTTAAGATTCAGCATGAAAATACCGATGCGATTGCTTCTCATGTGCTCATAGAGCCATATGATGGCTGGTATGTTGTTCAGAATCAGCCACCTTTGCCTTTGACACAGGCAGAGATGGATTTTACCTATTCATTGCCGTATGAGCGAACTTTTCATCCGAAATATCACTATATTCCGGCCATTGAAGAAGTTCAGTTTTCCCTTGTCAGCAATCGCGGATGCTTTGGCTCCTGCAGCTTCTGTGCCATTACGGCTCATCAAGGACGTGTGATTTCCACAAGAAGCAAAGAAAGTCTGATTGAAGAAGCTAAGAAAATTACGGAGATGGAAAATTTCAAAGGATATATTCATGATGTCGGCGGTCCGACCGCTAATTTCTCCAGAACTGCCTGTGATAAGCAGCTCAAATATGGAGCATGTCCGAAAAGAGAATGTCTGCATCCAAAACCATGCGATAATCTTGTTGTCGACCACAGCCGTTATGTGGATATCCTAAGAAGTCTTCGAGAACTGCCGAAAGTCAAAAAGGTATTTATCCGTTCTGGTATCCGTTATGATTATCTGATGTATGACAAAGATGATACCTTTTTTGAAGAACTTGTCCAGCATCATATTTCCGGACAGCTCAAGGTTGCACCGGAACATATCAGTGCCAAAGTATTGGATAAGATGGGCAAGCCAAGAAAAGAACTTTATTTGAAATTTGTAGAGAAATATCAGGAAATCAATAAAAAATACAACAAGAATCAATACATTGTTCCTTATCTGATGTCTTCTCATCCGGGAAGTGATCTGGACAGTGCAATTGAATTAGCGTTATATCTGAAAAAGATTCATCATACACCGCAGCAGGTGCAGGATTTTTATCCGACACCGATGACATTGTCCACAACAATGTACTATACGGGTGTTGATCCGCGGACCATGAAACCGGTCTATGTTGCAAAAACATATGAAGAAAAAGCCATGCAGCGTGCTTTGATGCAATACAAATATCCGCAGAATTATCATTTGGTTTATCAGGCATTGAAAAAAGCCAATCGACTGGATCTGGTCGGCGATAAACCGAATTGTCTGATTCCGTATCGGGCAGATCTGATTCATGGCAAGAGAAATCAAGGAGGCAAGAAAAATCATGATCATCGAAAACGAAAAATTTAAATTGGAAGTCATTGAAGCCGGAGGAGAAATCCAAAGTTTTTATGACAAAGAAAAAAAGGCTGAAATCATGTGGCAGGGAAATCCGGATTATTGGACAGGAAAAAATCCAACCTTGTTTCCAATGGTCGGCAATACCTGGACCAAGGATTATGAATGGCACGGCAAAAAATATGCTATGAAAAATCATGGCCTGATTCGCTATGCCGCGCTTCAATGCATCGAACATAATGATCATTCCATTACAATGGAATTGAAGGCCAATGAAGAAACAAAAGCACAATATCCATTTGATTTTACTTATCAGATTCAATATATCTTAAAAGAAAATCGCTTGGATATTGTGTATAACATCACCAATCATTCCAGTGAACCAATGCCGTTTATTTTCGGTCTGCATCCTGGATTTAATGTGCCTGTATTTGCCGATGAAACGATGGAAGATTATCAAATTGTATGGCCATGCAGAGAAAACGCAGTTCAGGTCATCAAAACAGAAAATGAAATGATTGAAAAAGAAGTGGATTTAAAGCAATGGACAGTCAATCACAAAGATATTTATGAAGCAGGAACACTGATTTATCGCAATTTAAAAAGTCCTTATGTGGATCTTGTCGGCAAACATCAGATAATTCGTGTCAGCATTGCCGGCTATAAATACTTAGCTTTATGGAGTGCTGCCAACAATGCACCATTCTTATGCATTGAACCTTGGTATGGACATGGTGACTTTGAAGCAAATGATCTTTCCTTTGACAAACGCTTGGATACGATCAATTTATCACCGGAAAAGACATTTACAACTTCTTACTATATTGAAATTTTGGATCGATAAAACGCTTTCATAAGCGCAGACAGTTTATGCTATAATAAGAGTATTAGGAGGATCATGTATGAAGTATTATTATATTGGGGTTGATTTAGGAGGAACCAATGTACGTGTGGCCAAAGTCAATGAAATGGGACATATCGAACAGGTCATCAAAGAGGCAACAGAAATCAGTCAAGGTGTGGAACATGTTATTGATAAAATTGTTCGCATGATCAAAAGTATTGATCACTATGAAGCCTGCGAAGGCATTGGTATGGGTGTGCCGGGACCGGTGGATACTGTTCATGGGGTCATGAACTTGGCTACCAACCTTCCGGGATTTGAAAACTATCCGTTATGCCGAACCATTTCAGAGCGTACAGGATTAAAGACATATGCAGATAATGATGTCAATGTTGCTTGTCTGGCTGAAAGCTATCATGGTGCCGGCAAAGAATATCCGATTTGTTATTATGTGACATTGTCAACCGGCATCGGCGGTGCTTTTACAGTGAATCATCAGTTAGTATCCGGTATGACAGGCTATGCCGGTGAAATTGCCAATATCGTCATTGACAGAAACCGTGAAAAAGTCAATTATCTGAATATCGGAGCTGTAGAAAATGAAGCCAGCGGAACCGCTATTACCCGCAAAGGAAAAGCAGCATTCGGCGATCAGATCAAACATGCCGGAATGGTATTTGATTTAGCGAAAGAAGGCGATGAAACTGCTAAGAGAATCGTAGATGAAGTTTGTTACGACTTAGCATTGATGTTTGCGGATATTGCTCATGTCGTCAATCCTCACATCTTTATTGTCGGCGGAGGCATGATGAAATCCAAAGATGTTTTCTTTGATCAGGTCATTGAAACATTCAAAACATTGGTGCATGTCGGTATGCGTTCAACGATATTTGCAGAGGCACAGCTGGAAGAACCGGGACTTGTCGGAGCTGCTATGCTGCCGATGTCGAAAAGCGAATAATCAAAATTAGAGCCTATTCTCATTAAGAGGTAGGCTTTTCATTATGATAATTTTTGGTTTCTTTATATAAAGCAACTTTTTTATAGAAGGTTGAATATTTAAAATTGGTCAGACGCATAGCTTCTTTGGTAGAAAGTTCTTTATTTTCCCATTTTTCAACAATCAGTTCAAATTCTTCCGGATAAGGAAGTTTCGGCCTGCCGAAGCGTACACCTCTTTTCATAGCGGCCTGAATGCCCTCAGCCTGCCGCTGCCGAATTGTATTTCTTTCATTTTCTGCAATAAAAGATAATAACTGCAAGACAATATCGGCAATTACTGTTCCAATCAAATCTTTATCCTTGGCTGTATCCAATAAAGGCATATCCAATATTTTGACATAATAACCCTTTTCTTTGGTAATGACTTTCCATTCATTTAAGATTTCCTGATAATTTCTGCCCAATCGATCAATACTTTTGACAACTAACACATCGCCTCTTTTCATCTTGCGATAGATCAAACGCTGATAAGCCTTCCGCTGAAAATCTTTGCCGCTTTCTTTGTCAATGTAAATGTTTTTTAATTCGATCCCTTGTGCCAGCATTTCATCCATCTGCCGAGCTTCATTCTGCTGCTTGGTAGAAACACGTACATACCCATAAGTCTTTGTCATATAATCACCTATCCTTTATTAAAAAACTTATTTCATTCATTATATAATCATGTACGTTTGCCTGCTAGAATTGTATAATAAAAACGAGGTGATACAGATGTTAAAAGAAATTCATCAGAGACAAAGTATTCGAAAATATCAGAAGAAAGAAATAGAACCAAAAAAGCTTCAGGAAGTGCTGAAAGCAGCCATGAATGCTCCTACAGCCAGAAATGCTCAGAGCTGGCGCTTTATGGTCATTACAAATCGGGAAGCACTCAATAGTATGTCCAATCTTCAGCCATATACTAATATGATGAAAACTGCTCCATGTGCGATCATGGTATTGGGTGACAGAAATGCATCACAGCCGGATGAATATTTGTACTGTGACTGCAGTGCTGCCATCGAAAATATGTGCATCGAAGCAGTCAATCAAGGACTAGGCACCTGCTGGTGTGCGATTGGACCAAGCCCAGAAAGAATACAGAACTTCAAAGAATATTATCACATTGAAGAGCATCTATTGCCGATAGCTGTGGTAGCAATTGGCTATCCGGACGAAACAAAGCCGCTTGCCGATCGTTTTGATGAAAAGAAAATCAGTTATTTCAGATAAATGATTTTATCTTCTGAGTTCAGATTCAGAGTACTTGACAAAGCTGCAATTTAGCGGTTTAATAATGACATAAGCGATGAATTGGACACGAATGTCTTACGATTCAGTGAAGAGAGATGACGGTGGGTGCAAGTCATTCTGATAGGAGATGTTTACTACCAAGGAGCTGTCTTGTGAAAACTTGACCGTATCTCTGCGTTAAAGAATAAGAGGTGTACTTTTTTTAAGTGCATGAAATAAGGTGGTACCACGAAACGACTCTCGTCCTTTGATTGGAGTCGTTTTTTATATTGAGAAAAGGAGAATAGATATGATCGATATTAAAGAAAATGAACATTTAAGCGTATTGAATCACTCATGTGCTCATTTGATGGCACAAGCTGTTAAGCATCTTTATCCTCATGCAAAATTCTGGGTAGGACCTGTCATCAGCGAAGGTTTTTACTATGATATTGATTTAGGAGACGATGTTATCAAAGAAGAAGATCTGGCTAAGATCGAAAAGGAAATGAAGAAAATTGTCAAAGACGGCAAACGTATTGTTCGTGAAGAACATTCAAAAGCTGAAGCAATGGAAATGTTCAAGGATGATGAATATAAATTGGATCTGATTGCCGGATTGGAAGATGGCAGCATTACTTGTTATCGTCAAGGAGATTTTGTGGATCTTTGCCGCGGACCTCATGTGGAAAGTGTAAAATTGCTGAAAAACTTCAAATTGTTAAAGCACTCCGGGGCTTATTGGAAAGGTGATGCCAATAATAAGATGCTTCAGAGAATTTATGGGGTATGTTTTGATACACCGGAAGCTTTGGAAGAACACTTGAATTTATTGGAAGAAGCTAAAAAACGTGACCACAAAAAATTAGGAAAAGAATTGGAGTTGTTCATGATGAGTGAATATGCTCCGGGAGCTCCATTCTTCTTGCCGAATGGTATGATTCTGCGCAATGAATTGGAAAGATATTGGTATGATGAACATACAAAGGAAAACTATGTATTTATCAAAACACCAATCATGATGTCTCGTGAATTGTGGGAAGTCAGCGGACACTGGTTCAACTATAAAGAAAATATGTATACTTCTTTGGTAGATGACCGTGAATTTGCTATCAAACCAATGAACTGTCCAGGAGCAATGCTGGTTTATAAGAATTCATTGCATTCTTACAAAGACTTGCCGATCCGTATGGGTGAATTGGGTCAAGTACACCGTCATGAAGCCAGCGGAGCATTGAACGGTTTATTCCGTGTCCGTACATTTACTCAGGATGATGCTCATATCTTTATGCGCCCAGATCAGATTGAAAGTGAAGTTATTGATCTGATCAAATTCATTGATCGCTTCTATGCTGTATTTGGCTTAAGCTATGATATTGAATTATCTACTCGTCCTGAAGAAAAATATATCGGAAGCTTGGATGTATGGGAAAGAAGTGAAGCGGCCTTGGCTCATGCCTGTGAAGCAGCCGGCAAGACTTATAAGATCAATCCGGGAGATGGTGCATTCTATGGACCAAAACTGGACTTTCATATCAAAGATTCTTTGGGACGCGTATGGCAATGCGGTACAATCCAATTGGATATGAACTTACCGGAAAGATTTGATCTGACTTATGTGGATGCCAATGGTGAAAAACAGCGTCCGGTCATGCTGCACCGTGTCATCTTCGGTTCTATTGAACGTTTCATCGGTATCTTGATTGAACACTATGCCGGAAAATTCCCAACTTGGTTAGCACCAGTGCAGGTAGAAGTTATTCCGGTTCATCATGAATATCATGCAGAATATGCAGAAAAAGTCAATGCACAGCTGAATGCATTGGGATTCAGAAGCAAATGTGATGCAAGAAATGAAAAATTAGGTTATCGTATAAGAGAAGCTCAGATGAAGAAAATTCCGATTCAGCTGGTTGTGGGTGATGGTGAAAAGGAAAATGGTACTGTGACTGTCAGACGTCAGGGACACAATGAATCTGTCACTCTGCCAATGGATGAATTTGTGAAGATGCTGAGCCAGGAAGTTGAGGAAAAGAGATAACATGAAATTTTTAAAAAGTCTTTTGGTATTCGGACTGCTGCTGAGCGGCTGTACCAGTGCTCCTGCCAGTGAACCTGAAACTGTCGAAAATGCTAAAGTATTAGCACCTACAGGAGCACCTGCCTTATCTTTGTTGGATGTGGATCAGGAAAATGTTACTTATGTCAACGGCAGCGAGGTTTTATCTGCAGAATTGGTCAAAGAAGATTCTGAATATGATATTATCTTGGCACCGGTGAATTTAGGAGCTCAGATGATTGCCAACGGCAAAAGTGTTTATCGCCTGCAGGCTGTCATTACATGGGGCAATCTGTATGTGGTAGGAACAGATGAAAGTGCTTTGACAACAGAAGGTGAATTTGCGACTTTCGGTGAAGGAACGGTTGTTGATTATGTTTTGAAAAATGCATTAGCTATAGAAACTATGACACCGACAGTTCATTATTATTCCAGTGCATCGGATGTTCAGGGAGCTTTCTTGAGCGGAAATGCTTCAGTGGGAATGCTGGCAGAACCGGCTGTAACGGCTACTATCAATAAAGCCAAAGAACAGGGCATTGAATTAAGCATTCTGATGGATCTGCAGGAAATTTATCAGATCAATATGAACACTGAAGAAAAGGGTTTCCCTCAGGCAGCTATTTTTGTCAAACAAGGCAGTGAAGAAAAAGCGGCTGATACATTAAATGCCATTGAAGCATTTGTCAATGAAACAGCTGTAAATACGCCGAATGAAATTGAAACGCGCGTAGAAGAAATCGGTGCCGATGTCTTAGGTGTTCCAAGTGCAGCGATTGCGAAGGCGACTTGGGAGAGACAAAACATTCATTATGTCGATGCAGCAGAGGTAACAGAAGACTTGACGACATTGCTGGGAATGATGAATATTACTTTTAGCGAAGAGATGCTGGTCAAATAGGCATTATTTGTTAAAAAAGACCGAAAAATAAATGTTTTTGTTGATTGTTTGTTTGACCTGTGATAATATAAATATGCATAAAAACGAGTGGACGAAAGTCCACTCTTAATTTTAGTTAAAGGAGAAATATGAATCAGCTAGAAAAAATCAAAGTGGGAATCCTCCCAATACTTGAAAATCATGGAATTGAACTTTATGACATTGTTTGGACTCATGAAGGAAAGCATAAGATCCTGCAGATTTCTATTATGCATCCGGATGGTTCTATGGACATTGATGTTTGTGCCGAAATGGCGGAGTTGATTTCAGCGAAACTGGATGAAATGGATGTCATTGAACATGAATATATGCTTGAAGTTTGTTCACCGGGTGCTGAAAGAGTTTTAAGAAACTTGGATGAGGTGAAAAATGAAGTCGGCAAATATTTATATGCCCAATTCAAAGAACCTGTCGGCAAACTGACTGAAGTAAAGGGAACTTTGAATGCTGTGGAAGAAAATGAATTATGCTTTGACTATATGGATAAAGCAGTGAAGAAAAAATGCAGAGTCAGCTATGACAATATCAAACTGATTCGTCTGTCAGTGAAAATTTAGTGAAAGGAACAAAATGAAGTATGAAACTGAATGATTTATTGAAAGCTATGCAGGCCATCGAGGAAGACCGTTCATTATCTCAGGAAATCGTTGTGGATGCTTTAAAAGAAGCTTTGACAAAAGCATACCGCAAGCATTTAGAAATGCCGGATGCCTTAGTAGATGTAGAAATCAATGAAAAAACCGGAGAAATTCGTGTCTTGCGCCAAAGAACTGTTGTGGAAAATGTAGAAGATGATGAATTTGAGATTTCATTGAAGGATGCGAAAGCAATCAATCCTGATTTTGAATTGGGTGATTTGGTATCCAATGAAGTCAGCATTGAAAACTTCGGACGTGCAGCGGTTATCTTATGTAAAAACGTATTGCGTCAGAAAATCAAAGAAGCCGGAAAACAGGCTATTTATGATGAATATATCGATAAGCTGGAAGATATGGTAGTAGGGACTGTAGAAACAGTCGAAGAAAAATTCTGCCTGGTCAATATCGGCAAAACATTGGCATTGATGCCGAAAACAGCTCAGATTCCGGGTGAAACTTATCATGAAGGACAAAGAATCCGTGTCGTGGTCAGTGAAGTAAACAAAGAAACAAAAGGAGCTCAGGTATTGGTTTCTCGTGCTGATCCAAATCTGGTGCGCCGTTTGTTTGAAAAAGAAGTGCCTGAAATTTACCAGGGCGTTGTGGAAATCAAAGAAATTGCCCGTGAACCTGGTGAAAGATGCAAGATGGCTGTTTATTCTAAAAACGAAAATGTGGATCCGATCGGAGCATGTATCGGTCCTCGCGGACAGCGTGTACAGGTTGTCATCGATGAATTAAATGGTGAAAAAATTGATATTTTTGAATGGAGCGAAGATGTCAGTGAATTGATCAAAAATGCTTTGGCTCCGGCAGAAATCTTAGCAGTAATTCCAAATCCGGAAAAACGCGGCTTATTAGTTATCGTGCATGATTCTCAGCTTTCTTTAGCTATCGGTAAGAAAGGAAAGAATGCCCGCTTGGCAGTAAAACTGACAAATTCTAAGATTGATATCAAGAGTGTCAGTGAAGTAGAAGCTTTAGGCATCGACTGGCAGACAATCTATGCGCAGCAGCAGGAAGAATTGGCAATCAAACAGGCTGAAGCCAAAGCATTGGCTCAGAAACAGGCCTTTGAAGAACGCAAAGCACAGAGTGTAGAAGGCTTTGATGAAGAATTCTTTGAAGAAATCGGCTATGATGTCGATGATGAAATTGAACCTGCAGAAGAAATTGCCGAAGAAAAACCTCAAGAAGAAGCTGCGGAGGAAGAAAAAGAAGAAGAGCCGGTGAAAACAGAATCTGAATTTGAAATTGCAGCACGTATTGCCAAAGAAAAGAAGAAAGCCTTGAGTGAAATTAAAGAAAGCCAGGCTTATGTTTCTAAGTTTGAAACGATTGCGGATGCCAGCTCATCTGCACCAAAACAGCCGGTAAAATCTAAAAAGAAATCTTATGTCAAAGAAGAGGAAGAAGAACGCAGAAGACCTACTTTTGATTTGAAGAAGGATTATGAAATGAAGCCTATTTATTCAGAAGAAGAGTTAGCTGAAATTGAAAAACGTGAAGCTGAAGAACGTGAAAATGATTGGATTCACGATGATATCGATTTTGATGAATTTGACGAATACTACGAAAAATAAAAGGGGGAAATGACATGAAGAAAATTCCTATGCGTAAATGTGTTGTAACACAAGAACAGTTTCCTAAAAAGGAATTGATTCGTGTTGTGAGAACACCAGAAGGAGAAGTAGTGATTGATAAAAGCGGACGTACCAATGGTCACGGCGCTTATTTGAAAAAAGACTTGGCAGTCATTGAATTGGCGAAGAAGAAAAAAGCTTTGGCTCGTGCACTGGAATGTGAGATTCCTGATTCTTTGTATGAAGAATTGGAAGGAATGATTGCACATGAACAGTAAAGCATTGAACTTGCTGGGATTGGCAAAACGGGCAAGAAAAGTTGTCAGCGGAGATCAATTGATTCCGGCAATTCAAAATAAGTCAGCCAAGCTTGTGCTTGTCGCCGGTGATGCCAGTGAAAATACGAAAAAAAAGATTTGTGATAAATGCTCTTTTTATGAAAGAGAAGTCATCATAGTAGATTCATCTGCAGAGCTGAATCATGCCATGGGGACAGCTAACCGCATGGCGGTAGGCATTGTTGACGAAGGCTTTGCAAAAAGCTTGAGTGATTGTCTGAAAGGGTAGGTGGTTTTATGGCAAAAACAAACAACAAGAATAAGAAAAATGCACATTCGCAGAATTATGTGCCTCGTAAAGAAAAGAATACAGTGACTGCAATCACTTATTCAGGAACTTTGACAGTAGGCGAATTGGCTGAAAAGCTGAACCGCAATGCTTCTGAATTGATCAAAGTATTGTTCATGCTGGGAAATATGGTGACAATTAACTCCAATTTGGATGATGAAACAATCCAGCTTCTCTGTATGGAATTTAATGTCGATGTTACAAAAGAAGTCGTTGTCGAAGAAAGCGACCTGGAAGAAGAACTGAAAGAAAAGGATGACGATGAGGCCTCTTTAATTCCTCGTCCGCCGGTTGTTACGATCATGGGACATGTTGACCATGGAAAGACAACACTGTTGGATACCATTCGTAAATCTCATGTAACAGAAGGAGAATTTGGGGGCATCACACAGCATATCGGTGCTTATCAGGTCAATGTCAAAGGAAAGAAAATTACATTCTTGGATACTCCGGGACATGAAGCCTTTACAGCGATGCGTGCTCGCGGGGCGCAGATTACCGATATCGTTGTTATTGTCGTTGCGGCAGATGATGGTGTCATGCCTCAGACAAAGGAAGCAATTGACCATGCCAAGGCTGCCGGAGCACCTGTTATTGTTGCCGTCAACAAGATTGATAAACCAGATGTAAACTTCGACCGCATCTATGGCGAGATGGCAGACAATGGATTGATGCCGGAAGAATGGGGCGGAGATACGATGTTCTGCAAGATTTCTGCGAAATATGGTACAGGTGTCAATGAATTGCTGGAATCTATTTTGATCTTGGCCGAAGTGGAAGACTATCGTGCAAATCCAAATCGTTTGGCAATCGGTACGGTTATCGAAGCTAAATTGGATAAAGGAAGAGGTCCTGTATGTACTTTGCTGGTACAGAAAGGGACACTGCACTCCGGTGATATCATTGTTGTCGGAAGTTCTTATGGACGTGTACGTAAAATGGTGGATGACCACGGACGTGAAATTAAATCCGCTACACCATCTTCACCAGTGGAAATCATTGGTCTGAATGATGTGCCGGAAGCCGGAGATGTATTCAAGGTATTTGAAAATGAAAAGAAAGCTCGTCACATTGCTGAAGCTCGTCTGCAGCAGCGTGTCGATGCAGAAAGAAATGCTACAAGTGCATTGACATTGGATGATTTATCTCGTCAGATTGAAGAAGGAAATATCCAGTCCATCAATGTTATTATCAAAGCCGATGTACAGGGTTCTGCAGAAGCAGTCAAAGCTTCTTTGGAAAAACTGGATGTCAAGGGAGTACGTATTTCAGTAATCCGTTCTACTGCCGGTGCAATCACTGAAAGTGATATTGACTTAGCAAGTGCATCCAATGCCTTGGTTATCGGATTCAACGTAAGACCAAGTGCCAATGTACGTAAGAAAGCAGAAGAAAGCAAAGTTGAAATTCGTCTGCACAATATCATTTACAAAGTATTGGAAGAAATGGAATTGGCGATGAAAGGGATGCTGGCTCCTGTATACGAAGAAGTTATTATCGGTAATGCAGAAGTACGTCAGACATTCAAAGTATCTAAGGTGGGTACAATTGCCGGATGTATGGTTACTGACGGTGTTATCCGCCGCGAGTGCAAAGTTCGCTTGATCCGTGATGGTATTGTTATCTACACGGGTAAATTAGGTTCATTGAAACGATTCCAGAATGATGCCAAAGAAGTTACAAGCGGTTATGAATGCGGTATTACGATTGAAAACTTCAATGATATCAAAGAAAATGACACAATTGAAGCCTATGAAGATCAGCAGGTAGAGGTGGCGTAAATGGCATCCACAAAGAATGAAAAAATGAATAATATCGTACAGAAAGCCATCAGTGAAATCATTCAGTTTGAAATGAAAAATCCTAAATTAGGCTTTGTGACGATTACAGATGTTCAAGTAACCAATGATAATTCTTATGCCAAAGTATATGTATCCTTTTTAGGCAAAGAACAGCGCAATGAAGCCGGTTTGAAGATCTTGAATCAATCCAAAGGCTTCATCCGCTCAGAATTGGCAAAACGTTTATCTATCCGCAAAACACCTGATCTGATTTTCTTGCTGGATAAATCTTTGGAACAAGGAAATAAGATTGAAGAAATCTTAAAAGATATCGTAAAATAGGTGGCCTATGAATGAATCAATTCAAAAGGCACTGAATACGGCTTTATCAACACAAAAAGTCAGCCGTGAGGAATTGTATGAACTGCAGAAATTGGTGGACAGTGCACAGGACTGTGTTGCCGTCTACTATCTGATGGGCAAGTATTATGATCTGCGTCATCGAGAGGATGCTTCTGTATATTGCTGCCTAAAAGCAAAAGATATACTTGAAAACAACAAAATGGACATGGATTTACGTATGTCTCAGTTTATTTCTGACAAGACAGATTTTATGCATGGCAAACTGATGACATTGAACAATCGTATTTTTGCGATTGCCATTACACTGGGTGTATTCACTATGATTTCCATGTGGGCCTTTCTGCACCAATCATTTGTTTTAAGTTTTATATTTATGAATATCTTTTCAGTAGCCTTTTATACAATGGCAGTGAAAAGAACTAATGCCAAATTCAAAGCCAGACAGCTAGCTGCTTGTTATGATTTCTTAGATGAAGAAGATAAGAAATTTGGCGATAAATACTAAACCAAGGAAAGCAAGTCTTTCCTTTTTTATTGATATATTACTGATTTTTTGATTTCGTTTATGAATGTGATATAATGAAATTGACAAAGAATAGAATCATGTTTATTCTTATTGGAATCAATCAGAGAGAAGGTGGAGAAAAATGAAAAAAACACTGTTATTGATTCTTACCGCATTTGTTTTAACCGCATGTTCTTCCAATCAGACAGTGACAGAAATCTATTATAATGAAACTGATCAAGAAGTATCACGAACAGTAGAAACTTATAATTCTAAAGATCAGCTGATCAAAACAGAAAATGGCGAGGATGTCACGGAGTATGAATATGAAGGAGACTCATTGATCAAGATGACAAGCGGTGACCTGACTCATGAATATACTTACAATGAATCAGGACAGTTAATCGGTGCTGTTACTTTGGAAAATGGAGAAGCAGTGGAAGAAATGAGAGCTGAATATGATGAGAATGGCAATCGAGCAACTACAACAGTGATGCAGGATGGAAAGACATTTGAAAGCAAGTATACTTATAATTCATCCAATCAGTTAGTATCAATTACATTAAAAAGTGAATTTACTTATTATAATGCATCTAATCAGTTAGTTTCAGCTGAAAATGAAGATATGATACAATTGTTCAGTTATGATGAAAAAGGTCATGAGATTGAAGTTGTATTCATGGAAGAGAATGAAGAAGTAAGAAAAATAGAATCAGAATATGAGAACGATCAATTGATCCAAAGAACAACATATAATGAAAATGAAAAATCAATCGAGAAGTTCAGTTACGATGATGAACAACGAGTAACAGAGATTCAATATTATGATTCAGATAATAATTATGCAGGAAAAACAGTTTATCTGTATGAGTAATGAATGAAGGCGAAAGAATGATTTCGCCTTTTTTGTTGTGCAGAAAATTTCATTTTGATGAACTGTAATAAAAATGCCCTAAAATAGGACATATATAGAATTAGGTATTATGAAAACACTTGAATCAAAAAGTTATTTGAGTTTTTCTACATCTTCAATGTAGATAGATACTTCACCACATTTAGAGCAGATAGCTACTTTAGGCTTTCCTATTCTTCCGCTGAATAATTTGTTTTCATCCGATGATAATACAATACCATAACCAGCTCCCTCAACTTTAATAGCACAGTTTTCTTTCATTTCACTGCCGCAGCGAATACATTTACGCATATACAAACACCTCCGTAATCGCACTTTATAAATCTATTATATATCTATCTAATATCATTTTGATATTGAAATATGTCATTTTGATATATTCTGCTACTCTTGTGAAGAATATTATTTTGCATTGTCTGTCGGTTGATTGAAAAATTTGGCACAAGAATACCTATAACGTTTGATGCTTATAAAATGAGGAAAAACAGCCAGTATTTGAAGCTGCAAAGGATTTTTTTCTATGTACCTTTATCGAATCTAAATTATTTTGAAGATGACCAAATAAATGACTAAATAAATGACTAAATAAATGACCAAATAAATGAATTGGATTTAAGAATATTAAAGGCTATTTATAATAATCCCGGATTAAAGTTTCAGAAATTCTGCGGAACTTGACGAATAACGATGTCCAGGTAAATGAAAATCAAATAAGAAATTCAATAAAAAGAAAAATACATGTATATATCGGATATAAAGAATTAAAGAAAACAGGCGGATACTTTATTAAAGATTCATATGCAGTGATTAGTTCTTTTTATAATGTGATACGGAATATAAGATTTAACGAGATAAAAAGGAATTATTATTTTGGCATATTAATAGCTATTGTCCGGATGTATGAAACAAGATATAATGATAATATATTCAATGTTAATGAGACGAATCAGTCAAAGTACGGAATGTATATAATTGAAACTAGACTCATGAAATCAGCATCAGAATATAATGGGAGTTATATTATGGGAATTATATTGAACTTTTTGCTAAATTACATTACATTAGCATTTGCGATTGCTGCATTTGTGATAATCATTGCTGTATTGTGTGTAAAAAGGAAATCGCTGCCCAAAAATACGAATCAAGTTCTCATTCTTTTACTGATATTGCTTATTATATATTTTGCTTTTATCATTTGGATTACGATTGCTGCAGGAGGAAATCAGCCAACAAGTCCTCCTATGCCTATCACAGAGTAAGAGAATCTAATTTTAATGAAAAAAAGAGGAGAACTATATGAAAAATGAAAACTATATTTTCTTAATTAGCTCATATGACATAGATCACCTTTTGCCGCAGGTGAGTAAGGCGCTTGAAAAAAGACATGAGATTATTTCTCGGGAACGTTATCCTAGCATGTGGCTGTTCATCGATCGATTGAATCATTCAACGCACAGAAAGAATCGCAGCAGACTTCGCACAAAACTATTTAGCATTGTTTGTATAGCAGCGGGCATTTTTCTGCTTGTTCCAGGTCTTATGGAACCGCAAGAATTATTAATACCCTTGTTGGCAGGTTTGACTGCTTTAATTATAGGGATATTTGGTTTATGGCACAGCAGAAAAAATAAGAAAAATCCTTTTGATAGATCTGCCAAATTGCTATTAGCAGGCAAGGATACCATTTCAGAAGGAACAAAAATAACCATCTCTTTTTCTAATGATGGTATGACAGTTTCCGCCGATGATGACAATACTGTATATGTTCCATTCAATGACTTTGAATGTGCTGTTGAAACGGCAGATATTTTTCTTTTCGTTTACCGTGAAAATGCTATGGTATTGCAGAAACAAGATTTGATAACTGACAATTGCAAAGATTTTTCCGATATGATTTCTGGAAAAATAAAACATTTTAGACAATTATAACAGTACAAAAAGAATTCACATTCATAAGTGACTGAAGAGTCGACCGTTCTTTTTTTGCTGCCTGTGATAAGACCGTCATTTTTAAAAATTGATATATTATAAAGTATTTGAACAAGAACTGATAAAGGAGTGGCAAGATGAGAACAAAAGCATCAAAATATCTTGAGATTATAATTGAGTCTATAAACTATATCATTATCAATTACGCATTATCGAATATGGCAATGCTGTTTCAAAGCAATCCGCTGTTTATCTTATTTTTTGCGTCCGAGATATGGTTAATGGGAAATTATTGGCGCAAAGTCAGCGATATAGTCAAGAATAAAATTTTTGCTGGAATTCTTATAATTATCTGTTTTGTGACTCACATTGCTCTAGTGTATTTTATTGGCCGTGTCGTAGGAACTGTTGTCCCGTTTCAGTAGTGCCATAAATACCGCAAGCAATTAAATATATGAACCAGGAGCAGTTATTTTCACTGACGAAAGCGGCTGCTCTTTTCTTTTACCCATGAACAGAAAGAAAGTATCTCAGAAATAAGATGAGAATAAATGATATTTATGAATTCATAGATTTGAAAGAAAACAATAATTATTCTTTTAAAGAATTCATTGATGAAAATGGGGAAGTGTTTACTCTTAATCCAGCTAATTATGAGCAAGCCAGTTCTTATCTTAAGGCAAGTTATGTGATCAGTATGTTCCATGATGAACAATTCATTGAAGACTATAGCATCAAGCCATATGAAATTGTCAATGGACATGAATTGCCGCTGGTTTATGGTACAATACCTGAGAAGGAAAATGAAGCTGTGGTAGGATATAATACAACAGAAACAATTGCTTTGCGCTATGGGTATTCTTCTATGGAAGAGATGATCGGCAAAAAGATTGAAATTGCAGTGCCGACACAGATGCTTCAGTACAGCGGAACAGATGATTCATTGATCAGTTTCACTGATTTTGTCATTACTGGCATTACACCGCTGGAAGATGAAGAAAAGCGTATTTATTTTCCGATGGGCGGCATTAAGGCTACATTGCTCAAAGATAGAATCAATGAGGGCAGTGATGTATATTACACAGCTGTCGATTTCTTAATTGATCCAAACAGTGATTATGAAGAAGTAATAGCTGAAATGAAGGAATATCTGCCGTTAGAAAACAATCAGCTGGTGCTGGCAGCGGAAGATCATCAAAGTGAAATATTATCAATGACAGTAATACCAGAATAAATGATTGAGCACTGCTGCAGGAATAAGACTTGCAGCAGTTTTTTCATGAATTGATCAAATATATTTTAAGATGATTTTTCTTTTGTTTTGTTTTACAATAGTGTCATGAAACAAGTTTGGAGCAAGATTACCTGTTTGAATTGTCAGACAGAAATTATTAAGGTCAAAGAAACTTATCTGAATCCGAATGTCGATAAGACATTAAAAAAGCGTATCTTAAATGATGAATATTTTTATGAAATCTGTCCTCAATGTCATCAGGTTGTCAAATCATTGTATCCTTGTATTTATAAGGATGCACAGAAAAAACTGATCATTTATCTGAAAGAAAAGACTGCGGCAGAAGCTAAAGGATATCATCAAAGATATGTCAGCAGTGTGGATGATTTCAAAGAATTGATTCGTATTTATGAAGATGGTTTGGATGATCGAAAAGTTTTGATATTGAAAAGAAGATTGAAACAATACTGTGAAAAGAAACAGCCGGTATCACAAATTCATTATGATGGATGTGAATCAGGCTATGTATTTTTTAATGTAGATGATGAAATCAAAGGAGTATCCATGGAACAGCTGGATCATATTCAGCTTCTGCCAAATGATGAATCGGTAATCTTGGAATGGAAATGTTAGGCGGATGCCCAGACGTATCAGGTACATTCACATACCTTGGTATGAAAGGATGATGAGATATGTATACAAGATACGTTTTACGTTTAGGAGATACAGGAATTGGTGTCAACAAAATTCAAGCTTATTTGAATTTATTTCAGCAGGCAGGCTATATTCGTACCACTTTAACTCCGGATGGTTATTTTGGCCCTCGAACACAGGCCGCAGTCAGAGAATTTCAGACATATGCACGTTTGAATCCTGACGGCATTATCGGTTCCTTGACATGGGATGCGATTTTTGACACATTGAAAAGAATGCAGGTAGTAACCAATGTTCCATTGGCTTCTGCAGCGTATTTTCTGGGATTAGGAGATTATGGCATTGAAGTATTTAAGATGCAGGAATATTTGAATGAGATTGCCCAGGACAATCCATGCTTGAAAACAATTACAGTGGATGGGGAATACGGCAATGCTATGCGCATCGCTGTTCAGCAATTGCAGTATTTGTATGATCTGACGATTGACGGAATTATCGGCAAAGCCACATGGGATACGATTGTCAACGAAAGAAATGGAGTATAAGAAAACGCAATTCTGCGTTTTTTTCATATATGAAAATGAGGTGTAAACGCTTACACCCTCAACAAATTTATTATAGCACGAAAAAAAATGAATTATAAGACTATTTTTAAAGAAAAGATGCGGTATTATATAAGTGTAAAAAGAACATAGGTTCTTGGAAACGGAGGAAATTCCATGAAAGAGGTTTTAAAAGAAATTTAGTTCGTTTCCTGTATGGCTGACACGACCATATGAGGAAACTGAAAGCCACACAAGTGTATTGTCTATAGGAGGACAGACCCATGGACAAAAAAGAAAGCAACGAATGTTATATGTAAACAATCTGCCTAGTAGACAAAAAACTCTTTAGTAACAAAAGCGGAAGAGAAAACTTCCTAAAAAATCAAACGCATTGTAAAAGATGCAAAATACATATTGAGTCTTAACAATCAGATGATTGAGAACATATAAAAGGTTGTGATTATTGATAAATACGAAATTGTTAAAGCTGGGATGAAATATTCCAGCTTTTTTTGGGCATATGAATAGTATTCAAAAGATAAATGAATTATGATGAGCTTGGTGATAAAATGAAACATGTAAAAATGATGAGCTTAAAGAATTGTCCTCACTGCAGAAAAGCATTGCAGCTGATTGAACAATTAAAAAAAGAAAACTTACGATATACTACTGTTGAAATTGAAGTGATTGATGAAAAGGAACATCCTGAAATTGCTAACTATTATGACTATTGGTATGTTCCAGCTTTTTATGTGAATGAATATAAAATTCATGAAGGCATTCCTACTATTGAGAAGATGCAGTCGGTATTAGAAGAAGCTATTCGATAAAAAAAGATGGAAAATCCATCTTAAATGAGTTTGTCTTGATTGCAGTATTTTGCAGGAACCAGAAACTTGATGGCAGAAGGCAGAACTTGAATGACAGGATTTGTATATTCTACTGCTTCTCCGTCAATGCATACTTTTAAAGGATGAGAGCTGATCAGCTCTATTTTTTTTGCGCGTTTGAAGTGAATCATGTCACTGTATTTATCAGCCAGATGTTCGCCTTTCTGATAGATATTCATAAACTGCAGAATCTTGATGCGGCTGATCTTCGGCACTAAAATAATATCCAATAATCCATCCTGCATATCAGATAAAGGAGCGACACAATAACTGCCGCCATAGTATTTGCCATTGGCTGCAACAACAAAGGTAAAACAATCTTCTTTTTCTTTTTTCCCATCCACCAATACTTCGATATCATGTTTGGTAGAAGTAAAAAAGCTAGTTGCTAAAGACAATTGATAAGCTCTTTTTCCGTTGATTAATGGCAGTTTTTTGTAATTGACAACATTAAAAGCAATAGTAGCATCCAATCCGACATTGGCTACATTGATGGAATAATGATCATTGACCTGAATAACATCGATGCGGACCGTTTTTCCCTTAATTAAAGAAGCGATATTGTTGAAGTCTTCTTTGGCCGGTTCTCCGAAGGCTTTGATGAAATCATTGCCGCTGCCGCAGGGTATGTGAGCCAAAGTCACATTCTCATATCCGATAATGCCGTGAAGTACTTCATTGAGCGTACCGTCGCCTCCGCAGGCATATAGAGTTACCGGCTGATTGCTCTGTGCATATTTTTTGGCAATTGAAGTGGCATGTCCAGGACTCTGTGTTGCTTCAATGCGATAAGTTCCTTCGATTTCGTGATTCATAAATAATTGATTCACTGCTTTGGCAATATGCTTTGTGGCATCTGTTTTGCCGGCAGTTGGATTAACAATAAAAATGTGCTGCATAATAATAATTCCCCTTTGCTTTTTCAATTATAATGAATAAAATGTTAAAAGGAAAGAGATTACTTACAGATTTGTCATAGAAGTTTCAAAAAAATAGAAATACGCTATAATGTGTATGTAAGGAGGTACTCATTATGATTGAAAATCTCATCTTTTGGGTAGTTGCCTGCATCATCTTTACATTGATTGAAGCAGTCACCCAGCAATTTGTTTCCTTATGGTTTTTGGTAGGAAGCTTAGCGGCACTGCTTGCTTCGGTGCTGAATGTCTCCAACGAAGCACAGTTTTTAGTCTTTGTTTTTGTATCCTTGATTACCTTGTTTGTTTTAAGACCCATATTGAAAAAAGCTATGCAGGGAAAAATTGAGTATACAAACTCTGACAGAAATGTGCATGAGATGGCCATTGTTACAAAAAGCTTTGATGCCTCTACTCATGAAGGAAGAATTCTGGTGAATAACATGGACTGGGCTGCCAGATCAATTGACGGCATCTGTTTTCAGAAGGGAGATCGTGTAATAATAGAAAAAATTGAAGGTGTTACTTGTTTGGTCAAAAAAATTTAGAAGGGAGAATGATAAATGAAGTGGATTATTTTTGGAGTTTTGATACTATTCTTAGTATTATTTGTTGCATTTCATGTTCGTATTGTTGAACAAAGCAAAAGCGTTGTTATTGAAAGATTAGGTTCTTATTATGAAACATGGGGAACAGGAGTACATTTCCTAGTGCCATTTATTGACCGTGTAGCCCAGCAGATTTCATTAAAAGAACATGTGGTTGATTTTGATCCTCAGCCAGTAATTACGAAAGATAATGTTACTATGCAAATTGATACCGTTGTTTATTTTCAGGTAACAGATTCAAAACTGTATACATATGGTGTCAATAATCCGATGATGGCGGTTGAAAATTTAACTGCTACGACATTGCGTAATATTATCGGAGATCTGGATCTGGATGGTACATTGACTTCTCGTGATTTGATCAATACCCAAATGAGAGCGATTTTGGATGAAGCAACAGATAAATGGGGAATTAAGGTCAATCGTGTTGAATTGAAGAATATTCTGCCGCCAAGAGAAATTCAGGAAGCAATGGAAAAACAGATGAAAGCTGAACGTGAACGCCGTGAATCAATTCTGCAGGCAGAAGGACGCAAGCGTTCTGAAATCTTGATTGCAGAAGGTGAAAAAGAATCTGCGATCCTGCGTGCGGATGCTGTAAAAGAACAGAAGATTCGTGAAGCTCAAGGGGAAGCTGAAGCCATTGCTTTGGTACAGAAGGCTTATGCTGATTCATTGACTGTCTTAAGCAATGCGAAGATCAATGATGAAGTAATTAAACTTAAGAGCTTAGAAGCATTAGAAAAAGTAGCTGATGGACAATCTACGAAGCTGATCATTCCAAGTGAAATACAAAATTTAGTTTCTTTGATTGCCAGCGCAAAAGAAGCAAGCAAATAATTGATAGGATGACCTCTTGGCAGAATGCTGGGAGGTTTTTTTGATGTATAATGCAATATTGTCCTTTTTTAAAATACTGGTTTACATATTTGTTTGTATAGTGAAGACATATGGAATTTGGCTGTTTCAAAAACACGTCTTTTAAAGAGATAGTTTCAGTTATTGTAACCGCTTTCAAAAAGTGCTATGATAAGGTTAAGCAAGTAGGAAAGGAGATATTATGATACGCGCTAAAAGTAGTAAGCTGTTTTTAAGTATGTTTATGGCAGCAAGTCTTCTGGTTCCCGTTCATGTTCATGCAGAAGATACCACAACTGTAACCATATTGCAAAGCAGCGACTTGCATGGGTTTGTGACCCCTTATGATTATGCATCTGATGCACCTGCGACTGGAGGTTTAGCCAAGATCGCAACGATTGTGAAAGAGGAAAGAGCTAAGGATGAGAATGTTTTGGTTATCGATACGGGAGATACCTTACAGGGAAATATGGTCGATTCGTTCAGAGATGAAGACATTCATCCGATGGTTGAAGCTATGAATTTGATTGGTTATAATTTATGGACATTAGGAAACCATGAATTTAACTATGACTTTGAAGATACAACTAATGCCATTGAGGACTTTGAGGGTGATATGGCAATTGCGAATATCTACAAAGAAGATGGCACAAGATGGCTGGATCCTTATCAGATTTATGATGTGAATGGGGTTAAGGTTGCAATTTTTGGTTTAGTGGCACCGCATGTTCCTGAATGGGAAGCAAGTGATTCCAGCCGCTATGATGATATGACATTTACTGATCCATTAACTGAAACTGGCAAAGTTTTGGAAGAATTGGAAGGTAAAGCGGATTTGATCATTGCAAACATTCACTATGGCCGTGAGGGTGAAAAAGGTACATTAGGTGTGAATGCGATTGCAGAACAATACGGCAGCCAGATTGATGGTATTTTTGCCGGACATGCTCATGAAACATTTGCGGAAGAAGCTTATGGTACTTTGATGGCAGAACCAGGCAACAACGGCAGCAATGCCAGCAAGATGACTTTTGAATTGACTCAGAATAATGGAGAATGGGAAGTTGTTGATAAATCTGTCAGCTTGATTCCTACAAAAGATGTAGAAGCTGATGAAGAAATTATGAATGCAATGGCTGATTATGATGAAAAAGCAAAGGCTATGGCAAATGAAAAAGCCGGTGAAATTGCCGAAGATTTCTTTGAAGATACTTCTTATCTGCCAGGAATTCCTCGTGTTTATGTAGAAGATAATGCATTGATCGATCTGATCAATAAAGTTCAATTATTATATTCTGGTGCTGATGTTTCTATGGCAGCAACATTCGGTGATTATCTGAATCTTGAAGCCGGTGAATTCAAAGTAAAAGATGCCGTTAAGATCTACAAATATGACAATACACTGTATGGTGTTAAGATTGACGGGGCAACTTTGAAAGCAATCATGGAAAAACAAGCCGGAAGCTTCTTTAATCAAGCTGAAGTAGGCGATGTTACTCCTAGCTTCAATCCAGATATGCCAACTTATATGTTTGATTCCTTTGCCGGTGTAGAATATGAAATCAATATTTCTAAACCAGAAGGACAGAGAATTGAAAACGTTATGTATAAGGGAGAACCTTTGCAGGATGATCAGGAACTTGTATTAGCTGTAAATAACTATCGTTTCGGTAATCTGCAGACTGCAGGACTTGTCAGCAAAGAGGATATCGTCTTTGATTCTAATTCTACAATGCCAAGTGCTATTCGTGATATGGCTTTGGATTATGTTAAGAATCAGGGTGTCATTTCTCCTGAATGCGACAACAACTGGAAGATCACGGGCATTGACACAACTAGTGAAACAGCCGTGATGATCCATGACATGGTTCGCAATGGTGAAATTGAAATTACCGATCGTACTGTTGCTTTGAATATGTATGATCTTTCTGATCAAGGCAAGATTCCTCACTTGGATCGCCCTGAAGTAGAAGAACCTGTGGAACCAACAGAACCTAGTGAACCTGGAACACAGACCTATACGGTTGTATCCGGTGATTGCTTGTGGAACATTGCTTTAGCTTATAATACTACTTATCAGAGAATTGCTGAATTAAATGGTATTGAAGCTCCATATCTGATTTTCCCAGGTCAGGAATTAATTATTGGATAATGAAACTCGACAGCGCTTTCACAAGTGCTGTCTTTTTTTATATAGATTTGCATTTTCTTTCCATATTATCAAGACAAGCTTCAGTTAGCTGTGATATAATTAACTAGTAAAATATAAGGAGATAGATAAAGATGAGTTTATTTTCACATGAAGCACGTCAGTTGAAATTTGACGTTTTAAGAGAAGTGGCGAGAAGAGGATTTAGCGGCAAACTGGATACTTCCTGTGTGGATGAAGTAGCAGTTACATTGATTCCGACAAATCATGCGAATTTCCGCTGCTGCGTTTATAAAGAAAGAGAAATTATTCGCGAAAGATGCCGCATGGCATTGGGAATGAAGCCAAACATTATACGCAAGGACAGCAATTCAGCTCATCAGATTGTTCATGTATTGGAAGCTGCATGCGATGGCTGTTCAATTCATAAAATTACTGTAACAGATAATTGCCGTAAGTGTATGGCGAAGGCTTGTATGGCTTCCTGTAAATTTGATGCTATGCACATGGGCAGCGAAAGAGCTTATATTGATTACAGCAAGTGCAAGGAATGCGGGGCTTGTGTCAAGGCTTGTCCATATTCTGCAATCGTTCAGTCAGAACGTCCATGTATCCGTTCTTGTCCAGTCAATGCTTTAAGCATGGATCAGGATGGATTAGCGGTGATTGATGAATCAAAATGCATCAACTGCGGTGCTTGCCAGGCAGGATGTCCATTCGGAGCCATTGAAGATATCAGTCAGATGGTACCGGTCATTGATACCTTGAATGCCAAGGAAAGAGTATTTGCGATTGTGGCTCCTGCGATTCAGGGACAGATGGATACAGCTACTTTACCGCAGATCAAACAGTCGATTCGTTTATTAGGCTTTGAAGATGTATTTGAAGTTGCTATCGGGGCGGATGCTGTCGCTTCCTATGAAAAAGATGTCATCTTGAAACATAAGGAAGAAGGAGTCAAAGTGACAACTTCTTGCTGTCCGGCATTTGTGAATATGGCCAGAATTCATTTCCCTGAAGTATTTGAAAAGAATGTCAGCAAGGTAGTATCTCCGATGGAAGCTATTGCTCGTTATTTGAAAAAACACACCGGAGGCAAGGTTGTTTTCATCGGACCATGTGTTGCTAAAAAACAAGAAGCAATGCAGGATTTCTCTGTTGTCGATTATGTATTGACCTTTGAAGAAATTGCGGCCATGATGGTTGCCAAAGGTATTTATCCAATGGCTGTAGAGCCAAAAGAAGGTGATACAGCAAGTACTTATGGACGCGGCTTTGCCATCGGCGGCGGTGTTTCAAAGGCTGTGCAGGAGGCGGCAAAAGAAGACGGCAATGCCGAACCGATTACAGCAAAATATGCTGATGGGGCAGCTGAATGCAAAGTACAATTATTATTGATGAAATTAGGCAAATATAATGAAGATGTATTAGAAGGTATGGCATGTACTGGAGGATGTGTATGCGGACCTGCAACCATTGAATCTCCAATAGTTGTTAAAAAACGTATGGCACAGGAAAATGCCTTGATCAAAGATAAGACGATACAGTCAACTCTGAAAGAGTTTGATTTCTCAGATATCAACTTACATCGTTAACAAAGGAGGAATGGATGATGCACACAATTGAAATCTGCGTAGGAAGTAGCTGTTTTGTAAAGGGAAGCAATGAGCTTGTGGAACTTTTGAAAAAGTATCTGGAGGAACATGATCTGGAAGATAAAGTACAGATGAAAGGTGCTTTCTGTATGGGACAATGTTCAAAAGGATTAGGTGTTCGCGTAGATGGCAAACTTTTGGAAGGTGTGACATTGATGAACGCAATTGAAAAAATTGAAAATGAATTGAATATGATCATATGAGCTTAATAACTTTAGTTGAATACAACTGCAAAAGTTGTTTGAAATGTGTTCGCAATTGTCCGACTAAATCAATTCGTTTTGAACATAATCATCCCTACATCATAGAAGAAGAATGTATTCATTGCGGCAACTGTTATTTATGCTGTCCGCAGTCAGCCAAAGAAATTAAAAATGATCTGAATGATGTAAAAACATGGCTGAAAAATAAAGAAGAAGTTGTTGTATCGGTAGCGCCGAGCTATCAGGTCATCTGGCCGCACTTTTCAAAGCTGAAGCAGGGCTTACTGGAATTGGGCTTTGCAGCGGTTGAAGAAACAGCCCAAGGGGCAGCAGTCGTATCCAGTGAATATATGCGGCTGATGGAAGAAAAGAAAATGACGAACATCATTGAAACATGCTGTCCGGTCATTGTTCGTTTGATTGAAACAAAATATCCGGACTTGATTCCGCAGCTTTCACCGGTGGCTTCACCGATGATCGTTCATGGCCGTATGTTAAGAAAGAAATATCCGAATGCGAAAATTGTCTTCTTATCACCTTGTATTGCCAAGCAGCATGAGGTGGAGGATGAACGTTTTCATGATGCAGTAGATGCAGTTATTTCGATGCCGGATATGGATGCTTGGATTTTGGATACGGATGGTTTTGATGTTATCGAAGAGGATGAATCAGAAGAAAATATTGCTCGCATTTATCCAATCAGCGGCGGAATCATCAAAACGCTTGCAAAGCAGCAGAATTATAAAACATTGGCTGTCGAAGGCTTGAAAAGATGTGAAGCTTTATTGGATTCTATCCGCAATGGTCATATGAAAGGCTATTTCTTTGAAATGAATAATTGTCAGGGAGGCTGTTTGGGCGGTCCATATCTCTATGCTTATAACAACAATGAGTGGCTGGCTCAGAGCCGCATCTTTGAAAATGAAACAAGTCCAAAGATTACCTATTCGCCTGCAGAAGTAGAAACGGAGGCAGAATATAGGGACTTTTCCAAAGAACAGCCGAAATTCACAGAAATGCAGATTTATGAAGTATTGGCCAGCATGGGCAAGGCCGATCGTTCCAAGCGTTTGGACTGCGGGGCTTGCGGGTATGATACATGCCGAGCAAAAGCCATTGCTGTCTTGATGGGCAAAAGTGATCCAAAGCATTGTTTGCCATATGCCTTGGAAAATGCAGAATCCATTTCCAATCTGATTATCAAGCATTCACCTAACGGTATTATTGTGCTTGACAGTAACCGTAAGGTCAAAGAAATCAATCCAAGTGCACTGCGTATGCTTTCTTTGCAGAATTACAGTGTCAAAGGATTTGAAATTGAAGCAATCCTGCCATCTGTTCAGCTCAAAGAAATACTGGCGGAAGGTGTAGAAGAGGTCAAATATTTTGTTGAAGAATACTTTGACGGCAAAAGGGTTTATGAACACGCTGTTGTGCCGGTCAAAGAAGAAAATGCCTATGTCATTATCTTGATGGATCTGACACAGAAAAAAATGCAGGAAGAAAAAATGCGTGAACTGCGCAGAGAAACAATTGAATCAACACAAAAGGTCATTGATAAGCAAATGCGTGTGGTACAGGAAATTGCTTCTTTGCTGGGAGAAACAACCGCTGAAACGAAGGTCGTTTTGACAAAACTGAATAAAGCAATTGAAAATGAGGGAATTGAATAATGAAGATTCATGTAGAAACTTATTATGATTCACTCAAGAAAAAATATGAAGAATTGTGCGGCGATAAGGTCAAGGTGCTTCGCAATGAAGAATCCTGTACGGTTGTTTTGAGCGATGGTCTGGGAAGCGGCGTCAAAGCCAATGTATTGGCAACACTGACCAGTGAAATCATTGCAACGATGATCAATGAAGGAGCCGACCTCAGTGATGCGCTGGAAACTATTACTTCTACTTTGCCTGTGTGCAGTGAACGTGGTGTCGCTTATTCTACGTTTACCATTGTACAAGTCTTTTATGACGGCAGAGTATCCATGGCGGAATATGATGGCCCTGAAGCAATCTTCATGCGTCAGGGAAGAGTCATTCCGATCACACGTGAGGAAATTGTCATGTCTGGCAAGAAGGTGCGTCTGTCTAATTTTACAGTAGAACCAAAAGATCAGATTATTTTCTTTTCAGATGGTATTGTTCATGCCGGAATTGGCTCTATCTTAAATTTCGGATGGGATCAAAAGGAAATTATCCAGCATGTCACGACGATGTACAAGCCGAATGACAATGCCCGTACGACTTGCCATAATCTTTTATGGGCAGTCAATGATTTGTATCAAGGTTTGCCGGGAGATGATTCAACTGTGGCGGTTGTCAATATTCTTCCGCCGAAGGAAGCGGTTGTTATGGTCGGTCCGCCGGGAAATATGGAAGATGATGAGAGAGTTGTCATGAAACTGATGCGTGCGACAGGCAAGAAGATTGTCTGCGGAGGCTCTACTTCTCAAGTAGTCAGCCGTATCATCGGAGAACCAATCATCATGGATGATTTATTAAGTTTCCGCGGCGATGTACCGCCGATTGCGAAGATCAATGGAATTGATCTTGTTACAGAAGGGGCCATTACACTGAAAAAAGTATTGGAATATCTGCGGGAATGCAATAATTCCAAGGAATACTTGGATAATTTCATGGATGGCAAAAAAGGGGATGGAGCCTTCTTATTGGCTCATATGCTGATCTGTGACTGCACAGCTGTCCGTTTCCTTCAGGGAACTGCTGACAACATCGCCCATGCCTCCATTAACTATTCACCGATCTCATTGGGCAAAAAAATCCGCACAGTGGAACGCATTGGGGATGAATTAGTGAAACTCGGCAAAATTGTTTCATATGAAAAATTCTGATTTTCGACAAAAAAACATCACTCTGTCTTTTACAATAAAGCAGGGTGATTTTTTATGCTGATCAAGTGGTTTGCCTGTAAAAGAAATACACAGATTTTTATCGGAAATGAAAAAGCATTGCTTTATGTGCTGAACTGTTCACTTAGTCAGCAAGAAGCATTGCTTGTCTCATTTGATTTTGAAAGTATTTTAAAAAGCTGTATTTCTTATTTTGGTGAAGAAAATATATGCTGGGATGAGCATCAGATTATTTTAGTCAATCATTTATTCAAAACAAAATCAATTATGAATGTATTTCCCTTTTATTTGGAAATTGATGATGAAGAAAAAGGATTTGATGAATATCTGATGCGCTTTCATCAAAATTGGTGTTTGTTTCACGATGAGATTTTTTCATGGAAGAGTCCATCTCTCAAAATGTGAATCTACTTGTAAACTATGAAAAAATATTATAAAATATAATTGCTATTGGAAAATGGGGGTGAAAATATGTGGTCATCAATCGGATATACTATATTAGGAATAATTATTGGCGGTATCCTGGGTTTTTTCTTATCAAGAAGAATGTTCAAGAAACAATTAAAAGAAAATCCTCCTATCAATGAAAAGATGATTCGTGCTATGTATTCACAAATGGGAAGAAAACCATCTGAAGCGCAGATCAGACAAATAATGAAATCAATGAACCAATACAAATAAGATGGAGGCATCCATCTTTTTTCATAGGTGAAAGGAGCAAGTATGAGAATTATAGAAGTTGTCGATTATCGAGATGAATGGAATGATTTGTTTTTAAAGGAGAAAAAGCTTTTGGAAGATCATTTGAATCTGGAAGGACTTCAGATTCACCACATTGGCTCTACTTCTGTCAGAGGACTGAAAGCCAAGCCAATCATTGATATACTCATTGAAGTAAATCGTGTCAAAGATGCCGATGCACAAGCCGCTGTTTTCGAAGAGCTGGGATATGAGGTCAAAAATGAATATGGCATTCCGGGACGCCGTTTTTATATGAAAGGCGGCGATCAGCGAACTCATCACATTCATTTGTTTGATCATACCCATCAATTGGATATTGACCGTCATTTGGCCGTAAGAGATTATCTTCGCTGTCATCAAGAAGCCTGTGATCAATATGCAGAGGTGAAGATGAAGGCGGCTGAAAAATGTCACAATGACAATGATGTTTATTGTGATCTGAAAAATGATTTTGTCAAAGAATTGGAAAAAACAGCTTTGGATTGGTATCAAGACAAGAAACTGAGTCATATCTTCAATCGAAGAAGTGTGAAAAAATACCGCAATGAACCTGTACCGAAGGAAATGATTGATAAGATCATTCAGGCAGGTTTATATGCTCCAAGTTCTATGAATCGGCAATCCGCAATCATAGTCGCATTGACAAACAAAGAGATGAGAGATCAGGTTGCCCAAATGAATGCGGCCGTGATGAAGGCTAAAATTGATCCTTTCTATGGTGCACCTGCCGTATTGATCGTACTTGCGGATAAGAATAATCCTTGCCGTGTCAATGACGGTTCATTAGTGATGGCGAATATGATGCAGGCGGCTGCAGATTTAGGTCTAGGCAGCTGCTGGATCCACCGTGCCAAGGAAGTGTTTGAAACAGAGGAAGGAAAACAGTTATTGAAGCAGTGGGGCATTGAAGAAGAAGTGGAAGGAATTGCCAATTGCATTATAGGTTTCCCGGATCTGATTCCTTACGCAGCACCGCGAAAAGAAAATCGTGTGTATATTGTTGAATAAAAAAATAAGCCATGAGTTTTCATGGTTTTATTTATAAAATAAGGCAGTTGTGGTATGATTTACGAGTATGAAGAATTTGCAGGATGTTTTTCAAAAAATTTGAAAGAACATCATAAACTGAATTTGCTGAAAAGAAAAAGAGGTGTTAGAAATGAATTATCCAAGAGTATTGACAGTGCAGGATATTTCCTGTGTCGGACAGTGTTCATTGACTGTAGCATTGCCGGTGATTTCTGCCTGCGGTGTTGAAACATGTATTTTGCCTTCTGCAGTATTATCGACACATACCGGCGGCTTCAAAGGTTTTACATTTTGTGATTTGAGCGAAGAAATGCCGAAGATCAATGCACATTGGCAAAAGGAAGGATTGCTGTTTGATGCGCTTTATACCGGATATTTGGGCAGTGCCAAACAAATTGAATATGTTACGCATTTGATTGAAACGGTCTGCAGAGAAAATGCACTTGTGATCGTGGATCCGGCAATGGCAGATAACGGCAGACTGTATGTAGGATTTGATGAAGCTTTTGTAGAAGAAATGAAAAAGCTTTGTGCTCAGGCTGATTATATTTTGCCGAATATCACAGAAGCTTGCTTTCTGACTCAGATGGAATATAAAACGGAATATGATCGTGCTTATATTGATGAATTGATTGAAAGATTGTTGGCCTTGGGCTGCAGAAATGTTATTTTGACAGGTGTGTCATACCATTCAGAGACAACCGGAGTTGTTGTCTTTGAAAACAATGAATATCGCTATTATGAACATATCAAATTAAGCAACAGCTGTCATGGTACAGGGGATATTTATGCTTCTGCCTTTACAGGAGCTTTGATGAAAGGCAAGAGTGCTTATGAAGCTGCCCGCATTGCTGCTGATTATGTTGTCAAATGCATCAAGCTGACTGCAGAGCTTGACAATCATTGGTATGGAGCTGCCTTTGAATTAGCTCTTGGTGATCTGATTCAGATGGTTCAGTAAAAGTATGAATGTGATTGAAATTACTGATTTTATGGATCCTCAATTGGATGTGTATGCCCGTATGAGTGAAAATGAACTGCTCAATCGTCATGAACCTCAGAAGGGATTGTTTATTGCGGAAAGTCCTAAGGTCATACAAGTGGCATTAGATGCCGGATATGAGCCTGTTTCGATGTTGATGGAAACCAAGCATGTCATGACGCAGGGCAAAGTTATCATTGATCAATGCCCGAATATTCCCGTTTATTGTGCTAGTTTGGATATATTATGTGAATTGACCGGTTTTAAATTAACACGCGGGATGCTTTGTGCGATGAAACGCAAAAAATTGCCAAGTGTTCAGGAAGTCATCAAGGATGCGAAAAGAATTGCTGTGTTGGAGGATGTGATGAATCCTACCAATATCGGTGCAATTTTCCGCAGTGCTGCAGCTTTGAACATGGATGCGATCCTTTTGACCAATGCCTGTTCCAATCCGCTGTATCGCCGTTCCATTCGTGTAAGCATGGGAACTGTCTTTCAGATTCCATGGACTTTTATGAATGAAATGAGTGTAGAGGATCTGCATGCTTTTGGTTTTAAAAATGCCGCAATGGCTTTAAGTGATCAATCGATTCCCATTGATGATAAGAGATTGCTTCAGGAAGAAAAATTAGCCGTAGTGCTGGGAACAGAGGGTGATGGCTTAGCCTCGTCTACAATTGCCGGCTGTGATTATACTGTGCGTATTCCGATGGCTCATGGGGTGGATTCACTTAATGTGGCAGCTGCCAGTGCAGTGGCTTTTTATCAGCTGACAAGAAAAGCGTAAAAGAAAAGTGTATTCTTATGATCTATTGATGACACTTCTTTTATTCGGGTTGATGGCTCGTCAATTGATTGGTGAAAGTGTCCATGAATGGATAGGAGCAGCTATGTTTATTTTATGGATCATTCATCATATTTTGAATCGTCGATGGTATCTTCATTTATTCAAAGGAAAATATACATTAATGCGTACTTTGCAGACGATCATCAATCTGGCTTTATTGATCTGCATGCTTTGTCTGATGGCTGCAGCCATCGTACTGTCACAGGAAGTCTTTGCATTTCTGCCGATCAGCGGAGGTATTTCGATTGCTCGTCCGCTGCATGTATTCTGTGCGTTCTGGTGCTTTACGCTGATGTCATTGCATTTAGGACTGCACTGGCATATGATCCTTCAAATGATCAAACAAACAACAGGGATTCAATGCTCAAAGAAGATGACCTATGTACTGCGGACAATGGCTTCTCTTATTGCCGTGTATGGTGTATATGCCATCATTGTAAATGAATTATCCTCTTATTTGTTTTTAACTTCTTCCTTTGTATATTATGATTTTGAAAAACCGATTGTTCTTTTCTTCCTTGAATATGCAGCTATTATGGGATTGTTTATCTTTTTGGCTTATTATGGTTCAAAAGCATTGACATTAAAAATAAAAACGAAGATTCAATAAGCACTCTATGTTATAATGGATTTAATAATAGGAGAATGTTTATGAACAATGATAAAGTGTATGCGATGCAATTTGCAAAGATTTATCCGCTTTTGGTCAATAAAGCAGTAAGAAAGGGAAGAAGTCAAAAGGAAGTTGATACGATCATCATGTGGCTATGCGGTTATTCCGAAGAAAAGATAGCAGAATTAGCCCAATCTTCTGTGACCTATCAGAAATTTTTTGAACAGGCACCCCAATTAAATCCTAATCGCAGATTGATCAAAGGAGTGATCTGCGGTATACGCGTTGAGGATATTGAAGAGCCTTTGATGCAGGAAATACGTTATCTGGATAAATTGGTAGATGAATTAGCCAAAGGCAAACCGATGGAGAAGATTCTGCGTCAATAAAATAGACAGAGAAATAGCTTCGACTATTTTTTATTGGCTTATTGACAGAAACAGATTGACAGAATTATAATATAACAGGGATATATAACAGTGTTATAAAGGAGTGAAGGAATGAATCAAGAAAGCTCATTGACACTTGAGTGTATCCATCAGGCAGCAAAAAAAGAATTTCTGGAAAAAGGGTACCAGCAAGCATCTTTGCGCAGCATTGTAAGATCAGTAGGCATGACGACCGGGGCATTTTACGGCTATTATAAAAGCAAAGAGGAATTGTTTGAAGCCTTGGTCGGCAAGCAGTATGATACAATCATGAATTGTTTTAAAAAAGCTCAGCAGGATTTTGAGGCACTGCCTTATGCTGAACAAAAAGAATGCATGAGTGACTTTTCCGGACAGTGTATGTTTGAAATACTGCATTATGCTTATGATCATTTATTGGAATGTAAATTGCTTTTATGCAGTTCCAAAGGAACGAAATTTGAGAATATGATTGATGAAATGGTAGAAATTGAAATTGAGGCCACTCATCGTTATCAAGATGTTCTGCAAAAACTTGGCTGTCCTTCATTGGAGATTGATCCGCAGCTGGAACATATATTAATTACCGGAATGTTTCATACTTTTTTTGAATTGATCATTCATGAAATGCCATTAGGTGATGCAAAGAAATATGTCACACAGATGCGCTCTTTCTATACTGCCGGATGGAAAGAAATTATGGGGCAATAGCCTCAATAATTTTTATCCCTTAAGTTAGATTGAACTAACTTATATGATATATTTTAAGGAGGGATTATTTTGAAGAAAAAGTCCAATTTGTCACGTCTGTTAGAAATTGCAGGCAATCATAAGTATTTGATTTATGCTTCTTGGATACTTGCCTGCATCAGTGCATTGCTTGCATTAGTTCCTTATGGGTATATTTGGCTGATCATGAGCGATGTTTTGAATGCTTATCCTGATTTTTCACAAGCTCATAATTTGATTCATTATGGATGGTCAGCAGTACTTTCTGCCATTATTGCAGTGCTTGTTTATATTGCAGCGCTGATGTGTTCTCATTGCGGAGCATTTCGTGTAGCCACCAATCTGCGCATCAAAACATTGAATCACTTGGTATTGCTGCCGTTAGGTGCTTGTGATGATTTTGGCAGCGGGAAACTGCGTAAGATTGTCAATGAATCCAGTGGGTCTACAGAAACTTATCTGGCTCATCAGCTGCCTGACCGTGCTGTCGCTGTGACGACCCCCTGCGGTTTGCTTGTGTTGCTGCTGGTCTTTGATTGGCGTTTGGGACTATTGAGCTTAATTCCTGTAGCGCTTGGATTTCTGATCATGATAACAATGACAGGGAAGAGCATGCAGGAAAAAATGAGGGAATATCAAAATGCTCTGGATGATATGTCCAATGAAGCCGTGGAATATGTAAGAGGAATTCCGATCGTAAAAACTTTTGGACAAACGATTTATTCTTTCAAGAAGTTTAAGAATTCTATTGATCGTTATCAGAAATGGGTCATTGCTTATACTAAGCAGCTACGTACGCCGATGATGTTCTATACCGCAGCTATCAATGGAGTTTTTGTTTTTTTGATTGTCGGTACTCTTTACATTACACAAAATGGCATTCCTTCACAATTTCTTCTGAATCTGATTTTCTATATTATTATTACTCCTATTATTTCACTGACATTGACCAAGATCATGTTTCAAAGTGAAAATGCAATGATTGTAGATGATGCATTATCTAGGATTGACAGCATATTGAATTTAACTCCATTGACAGAAACTGCAGCACCATTGCATCCGAATGACAGTTCAGTGGAACTGAGCAATGTTACCTTCAGTTATGATGGCCAAAAGGATGTGATCAAAAATGTTTCTCTAATGATTCCTGCCTACCGGAAGGTTGCTTTCGTAGGGCCAAGCGGCGGCGGCAAGACAACCTTGGCTCATTTGATATCTCGCTTTTTTGATCCTCAAATCGGGATTGTAAAAATTGGCAATCAAGATGTCAAGAATATTGCCAAAGAAGAATTGATGAATCATATTTCTTTTGTTTTTCAAAACAGTCATTTGATCAAAGCCTCTATTTTTGAAAATGTACGCTTAGGCAAAAACGATGCAACAAGAGAAGAAGTCATGGAGGCATTAAAAAATGCCCAATGTATGGATATCATTGAGAAACTGCCGAATGGAATCGATACCGTGATCGGTACAAAAGGAATCTATCTTTCCGGCGGTGAACAGCAGCGTATTGCAATGGCTCGAGTTATGCTGAAAGATGCTCCTATTGTTATATTGGATGAAGCCAGTGCCTTTGCAGATCCTGACAATGAAGCAAAAGTGCTCCAAGCATTTTCAGCTTTGGCTCAGAATAAAACCGTGATCATGATTGCGCATCGATTATCTACTGTTGCCGATGTAGATATGATTTATGTTATTTCTGATGGTAAGATTGCGGAAAGCGGCACCAGCCAGCAATTATTGAAGCAGGAAGATCTGTATGCAAAGATGTGGAAAAACTATCAGGAAAGTGTGCAGTGGAAAGTAGCTAAGGAGGGAACGCAGAATGATTGAGAAATTGCAGAAAAAATATGCTTTATCAGAACAAGGAGCGAAGGATTTGATCAAGGGATGCATCGCTTGTGTCTTTCAGAATATTTCCTTTATGTTTCCGACAAGTCTTTTATATTTTTTGGTAAGAGATCTTATGAACAATACAGTCCAAGAACATGGTTTTTTGTATCTGATTGGCTGTGCTGTATGCATAATATTTATAATTATCACAACTTATTTTCAGTATAACGCAACTTATTTTGCGACTTATGTAGAAAGCGGTGTGCGCCGCATCACATTGGCAGAAAGACTGCGCAAAATACCGCTTTCTTTTTTCGGAAAAAAAGATTTAGCTGATTTGACTAGTACGATCATGGCTGACTGTACTTTCTTGGAACAAAGTTTTTCTCACTTTATTCCTGAATTGGCCGGATCCATTGTATCTACGATCTTGATTTCCATCAGTCTTTTGTTTTTTGACTGGCGTATGGCAATTGCCAGTTTATGGGTCATGCCGCTTTCTTTTGCCATTGTCGGATGTTCTTCTAAAGTACAGGAACGTTTGAATCAGAAAGCAATGGATGCCAAGATGGCATGCGCAGATGGCATTCAGGAATGTATTGAAACAATCCGTGACCTGAAAGCCAATAATGCAGAAATTGCTTATTTAAAAGGATTGGAAGAAAAAATAAGAGCTGTTGAGAAAAGATCCATCATCAATGAATTTGGTTTGGCTGCTTTTGTCGTCAGTGCTTCTTTGATCTTGAAATTTGGAATTGCCAGTGCAGCATTGGTAGGATCAATCTTATTAATACAAGGTTCCTTGGATATGCTGACTTTCTTTCTGTTTTTGCTGGTAGTTTCTCGATTGTATGATCCGCTGCAGGGAGCTCTGCAGAATTTGGCAGCAGTCATCAGTACACGTACAAACATTAATCGAATGAGTGAAATACTGGATCATCCGATCCAGCAAGGAAACAATCAATTGACCAATCAAGGATACGATATTGTTTTTGATCATGTGGGCTTTGCTTATAATCAAAATGAAACAGTTTTGAAAGATGTAACTTTCACTGCAAAACAAGGAGAAGTTACGGCATTGGTAGGCCCCAGCGGTGGCGGTAAGACAACTGTTTCTCGTTTGGCCGCACGTTTTTGGGATGCAGATTCAGGAAAAATCACTGTCGGAGGAATGGATATTTCTCAGACAGATCCAGAAAAACTACTGTCTTTGTATTCCATTGTTTTTCAGGATGTTACATTGTTTGATAATACCATTTTAGAAAATATTCGTATCGGCCGACAGGATGCTTCTGATGAAGAAGTAATTGCCGCTGCCCGCTTGGCTAATTGTGAAGAATTTGCGGAAAAACTGCCGGAAAAATGGCATACGAATATCGGTGAAAATGGCTGTGAATTATCCGGAGGAGAAAGGCAGCGTATTTCCATTGCTCGTGCTTTCTTGAAAAATGCACCGATCATTCTTTTGGATGAGGCTACCGCCTCCCTGGATGTCGAGAATGAAACATTGATTCAGATGGCCTTGTCTCGTTTGATTCAGGACAAGACAGTGCTGGTCATTGCTCATCGTATGCGGACTGTTGCCGGTGCCGATAAGATTGTTGTCTTAAAGGATGGATTGGTGGCAGAACAAGGCTCCCCTGAAGAATTGATGAACCAGAACGGAATTTATGCACATATGGTGCAGCTGCAGAATACGGCACAAAATTGGACATTATCATAAAGATAATGAATTGAATATGATATAATCTTATTGTACATGCAATAGGAGACCTAGGATGACATTTGAAGAAATGGTAAATTTATTAGATTTTGAAAAGGAAACAGCTGAAGCAGTTCTCAAGCAATATCATCAAAATAAAAAGAAAATAAGCGAGATTGCCGACAATGCTTATTATCATGAAGAATGGAATTTTCCGTTAAATCGATGTCATCCTTTGACTCGTTTGACAACAGTAGTATATCTTCTTACATCCAAATATGAAGATTATAAAAATTTCAATGTAGATGATAAAATAATATTTGAAACCTTCAAGGATGTTTCGCTGCGCTCTCATTTATATTGGAAGAAAACCGGAAAAATAGGTCTTGCCAAAGAGGATGTTATTTGGTTTCGTCATCTCATGAATGGAATGATTTTTAAGATCGGTGTTCTGCAATTTCAGAAGTTTGAAATGACTTATCTCGATGAGAAATTGCTTGGCGAACCTTTTATGACATTTGATGACGGTATCAAACAGCAGCTGCCAAGCGGTACACCTGTTATCAATTGTCATATTCAAAGAGGAGCAGATCTTTCTAGTGACTTAGTTCATCAGTCTTTTTCTGATGCCGAAGATTTTTTCAAAAGACACTATCCGCAAGTCAGCTTTCAAGCCTTTTTATGTTATAGCTGGCTGCTTTACCCGCCGATGTGCCACTGCTTAAAAGAGGATTCAAACATTCGGCAATTCGCTTCGTTCTTTACAATTATCGGTACATGCAATGATCTGGAGGAGCCTGATAAAAACCTATTTGAAAATGGAATAAAGAATTGTCACAAACCGCTGACTTCACTGCAGAAGCTTCGAATCAGTCACCCTGACTTGTTTGGCTTTGCCTGCGGGATTCATTTCATAAAGAAGTAAAAAATGTTAAGTCCTATTCGACTTAACATTTTTTATTCAATCAGTTTTTTGTAGCAAACATATTCACCGATACACTGAAAACCAAGTTTTTTTACAATCTCTAATTGTTCTTTTTCACAGAAAAAGGTCATATATTTTCCGTTTCTTTCTTTAGCGGTATTCAATGCTTTTCCTAAAAGCTCATAGAAAACTTCAGAATCAAATATTTCATCTTTCATATCGATTCCGAATATCTCAAACCAATCATCATCACAATCGATGAGATAAACACTTCCGAGGACTTCATCCTGACGCAGTTTAACAAAGATGATCCATTTGTCTAAGGCTGCATAAATGCGATCTGAATTCCAATACATGTCTTGTTCGAAAGTGCGATGCAGTGTGCGGAAATAATTGAAATTTTCTTTGGTAATAAGAATCACACTGTCACTGATTGGGATAGGTTCATATTTTTCTAAAAAGGCTGTATTATTGAAGTCATCTTCAATGCATTCAAATTCATGATTGGATAAAAAATCCACAGCATTTTTATTGTCTGTTGGAAATCCTAAGTATAATTCATATCCCTTAAATCTTATCTGCACGAATTTAAGAAACTCTTGCAGAGCCTGCTTCATATGTGTCTGAATGTTAAAAGTGACGGCAGATAGGTAATGATCTTCGGGAATAAAATAATAATGGATCCACCCCTCAACAGTTTCTTCATATTCAAAAAGAAGTATTTCTTCTGTTGCTTTTGAAAAAGCACTTTGCGCTCTTTCTAAAAACATTTCTTTTGTCTTGATTCCATCCGTATAAGTAGGATAGCTTGATCTTGATGGATCGAGAGCCAGTTCATAGACAAAATCAGCGTATTGTTTAAATTCTTGTTCTGTGCAGCTTCTAAGCATAATAATTCTCCTATATGATCTGTTTGGATCTTTTGAAAAGATCAGTGATTAAATATTATTGATATGCTGCAGACAATAGGCAAGCAAAGCTTCACAGCCTTCTTTGACATCCTCATAAGTAATATCAAAATTACCGGTATACCATGGATCAGCAATATCACGAGGATGTGAACTCAGGTCAAGCAAGCGCATGAATTTTGGACTATTGCCCAGCATTCTTTTCATTTGATTGACATTGTTTTGATCCATACCAATCAAATAATCAAATTTTTCCAGATCCTGTTTTGTTACTTGCCGAGCTGCATGAAAAGTAAAAGGAATATTCATTTCACGCAATTTCTGTTTTGTGCCGTAATGAATATCATTGCCTATTTCTTCTCGGCTGGTAGCTGCCGAATCCACATAGAATTCATCAGATAAGCCTTGTTTATTCACTAGATCCATGAATACAAACTGACTCATGGTGCTGCGGCAAATATTTCCATGGCAGACAAATAATATTTTTATCATGTTCATATCCTCCTTGTTATAATTGGTTTTCATTGTATCAACATTGTATCTTGTGCCATGACGCAATGCAAGATTTTATGACACAGTTCGTTTGTGATCACATCCATAACTTCTGACCATCGAGAAACAGAAAAAATAATTGCTTATAAATAACATAATCATTTATTCTATTCATATTAGAATATCAAAAGCTGCAAAACATATGATTATACGTGAATCTGCATATTATTTCTAAATAAGTGAAAAATGTTCTGCATCTATTTTTTGAATAAAACTTATTCATTTGAAATGGGCATAGACATCAATATGAGAGTATGATTACATATCGATGATAATATGCTAAAATAACAATGGGTGAGATAAATGTATAAAATCATAGATGAAAATAATAAGGTATATTCACAATACGTATATACAAAGGAAGCAGAGTTTGAACGTATGGTTGTAGCAAATGCTGAACATATTTTTGGCAAAGAGGGTATTTATTTTGATATTAAGAAGAAAATAGGGATCAATAAAAAAGGTGCAGCAATCCCAGATGGATATTATTTGGATTTGACTTTTCATAATTCACCTTGTCTTTATTTAGTTGAGGTAGAATTGAACAGCCATGATGTTTATGGTCATATCGGAGAACAAATATTGAGATTTGGCATTTCTTCAGAAACAGATAAATATCGCATCAAAAATCATTTACTTGAAGATATTGCTGCTGATTCAAGGAAAAGAGAAAAACTGGAAAAATATTTTTTGAATTCCAAATATAATAATATTAACGAGTTACTTGATAAGGTTATTTTTGATAATAAGCCAGCTGCAATAATTATTATTGATGAAGCAACAGAGGAATTATATAGAGTTTTAGGTCAGCTTACAATGAATACAGAGGTTATTGAAGCTCAAACTTATTGCTGTCAAGAAAAAAAACTGCATCGATTTACACCATTTAAGGATGATTTATTTGTTGATTTGCCGGAAGATGAAAATCCAGATGAATTAGATACAGTTGTTATTTCAGCACGAGAAGAGGCCTTTAATGAAATATTTATACAAAATAATCAGTGGTATGCTATTCGGATTTCAAGTGCAATGATTGATAAACTGAAACATATCGCAGCTTATCAGGTTGCACCGATTTCGGGAATTACTTGTATTGCAGATATTGAACATATTGAAAAATATCAAGATACAAATAAGTATATTGTGTTTTTTAAGAACGGAAGTTTGAGAAAAATAAATAAGATTCCTTTAGGCAATAAAAAGGGCTGTGCACCGCAAGCACCGCGATATTCATCTTATGAACGAATCTTGAAAGCAAAATCTTTGGATGATTTATGGAATAAATGATTATGATATAACCAAAAAAATTTAATGGAATTATATTTGTTTGACTTGAAATTGTATTTCCATCGATGATTAAGGTATTCTTTATGAGGATATTGAGGAAGAGTGTGAAGCTTTGCTTAAATATTGCCAGTCAAAACTCAATTGATAAATCCTTGTTTTTAAGTCAAAAATTCGCTATACTGATTTTATGAAAATTCAACGTATTGAACAAAATGATCCGCGTTTTTCATCAAAAGCCATAGAATGTCATATGGCTTTTTGTGTTGATGATAATTGTATAGAATTTGAACTTATTGATCGAGATACAGCAGTTATTCATGCAATGAATGATCATGGATTGGATGAGGCGATTGAGGAACTGCGTTTTTATGCCGGTCATATTTCTGTTATTTTAGATGAAAAAGGGAATGTATATAAGAGTTATCCGAAGTCTTTGTTCTTTCTTTTGGATATTGCTAGTATTCAGCCATCACAGTTTTATGTTTCTGGACAAAAGCTGCAGCGAATCAAAGAAAATATGAAGATCTCTGATATTTGCATTCCGGTTGCGAAATTGAACAATCAATGGGTTTCTTTGGATGGTCATACACGTCTGAAATATTTGGAACAATTGAATATAAAACAAGCAACAGTTTATGAAGAAGAACTGCCGAAGTATATAGAAAAATTTGTCTTAGAAGCACAAAGCAGAGGCATTACTTGTATTGCAGATTGTGCAATTCTTGATCCTATCGAGTATGAGAAGAAATGGAATGCTTTTTGTGATGAGTTTTTCCAAAAGGAGGAAGCTTTATGCAATTAAGTCAGCTGAAGATTACTCCTAAAAAAATAGCGCTGCTGAATGGCATGGATATTTATGAAGCCGAAGATATTCTGAAGCATTATCCTTTCCGCTATGATGAGAATATCCGAAAAGAGGTATCACAGTGGGAAGCTGGTGAAAAGATATTTTTTGAAGGAATTATTATTTCGGCGGCCAAGGTGCTGCGTTTCGGCAAAAATAAAAGCATGACACGCTTTAAGATGCTGGTGGAGGAAGAGGAGTTTGAATGTACGATCTTTAATCGTCCTTGGACCAATGCTTTTCCTTTCAATAAGAAATTGACTTGTTTTGGTGTTTATCAAGGAGGCAATAAAATTACATTGATGAATACCAATTCACTGCCGATTCAGGAACAAGAAGGTATTCAGCCGGTGTATTCCACAGTATCCGGATTGAGCCAGAATGATTGGAAGAAGTTTGTGAATAAGGCTATTGAAGCATTGCTGCCGGTAACAGAGGATATTATTCCGGAAGAATATCGTTTGAAATATAAACTGCTGAAAAGAAGAGAAGCACTGTATTTTATTCATCATCCGATTTCTAAAAATGCATTGACGCAGGCTTTGAGAACTTTGAAATATGAAGAATTTTTAGTGTTTCAATGCTGTATGGCACAGCGGAAAAGTGAAATGGGACAAAATGTCGGCATTGCTAAGCATTTTGAGTTCAGTGAAGTATTTGAACTGAAAAGAGCGCTGAGCTTTGATTTGACTGATGATCAGCAGCAGGCCATTGAAGAAATTTTAAACGATCTGAAAAGTACAAAAACGATGATGCGATTGGTGCAGGGAGATGTTGGCTGCGGGAAGACACTGGTTGCTGCTTTTGGTGCTTATGGCTGTGTATTGGCGCATAAGCAAGCGGCTTTTCTGGCACCGACGGAAATTTTGGCGAAGCAGCATGCCGCTTCGCTAAAAAAGCTGTTTTTGGATTTTGATGTGACGGTGGAATTGTATTGTTCTTCACTGAAGACCAGTGAGAAAAAGAGGATACTGAGTGATCTTCAAGCGCATAAAATTGATATTTTGGTCGGAACACATGCGTTGTATCAGGAAGATGTGCATTATCATGATCTGGGATTGGTCATTGCGGATGAACAGCATCGTTTTGGGGTAGAACAGCGCCGTGCCTTGATTTCAAAAGGTGAAAAGGTTGATTTTCTTTTGATGAGTGCTACTCCGATTCCGCGCACTTTAGCAACAAGTCTATATGGCGATCTGGATGTTTCAACAATTGCCCAATTGCCGAAGGGCCGTGCCGAAGTGATCACGCGATATGTTGCGACAACTTCCATGAAACCTATCTTAAAAGAAGTATTGGCTTTGATTGATGAAGGCAATCAATGCTATGTTGTTTGTCCGGCGATTGATGCAGAAGGAGATGCTTCCATGCGTTCAGTATCAGAAATTTATGCGGGGATGAAAAAAACACTGCACAATTATACGATTGATTTATTGCATGGGCAGATGAGCACAGAAGAAAAGGATGCAGTCATGGAGCGATTTTTGGCTCATGAAATTCAGATTTTAGTATCTACAACGGTCATTGAAGTCGGGGTTGATGTTGCCAGTGCCAATATCATGGTCATCTATGATGCTCATCGTTTTGGTTTGAGTCAATTGCATCAGCTGCGCGGCAGAGTCGGCAGAGGGACACAAAAGGGATATTGTTATCTGCTTTCATCCAGCAAAGAGGAAGACAGCATCAAACGGCTCAAATTATTGGAAAAAACAAGAGATGGTTTTGAAATCGCTAAAGAAGATTTATTGCTCAGAGGTCCGGGCGATATCTTAGGGAAAAGACAAAGCGGTATTCCAAGCTTTATTTTGGGTGACTGCATCAAGGATGGAAATGTGTTGAGCATTGCCAAACAGGACGGCAAAGAAATTGTTGACCATCTGGAAAATTATCCGAGCATAAAAAAACAGTTAGAATTGATTTCCAAGAGTACAAAATATCTGGATTGATGTTATAATAAATAAGACTGGAGGGGAAAACATGGATATATTCGATTGGCTGAAGGAAAGAGATATTGAGGTCAAACAGCCAAAATTAATTTTAAATGCTTTTGTTCACTCCTCGTATGTGAATGAAAACAAAAACTTTGAACATGACAATGAGCGTCTTGAGTATATGGGGGATGCTGTTTTGCAGGTTTGGACTGCCAAAAAATTGTTTTTGATTGAACCGCCCCTCAATGAAGGTCAGATGACGACCTTGCGTGCTCAGCTGGTTTGTGAACAGGCATTAGCTCAATACACGCTGAAATTGAAACTGAATCAATTTTTACTTCTGGGTGTGGGAGAAGAGAAAACAGGCGGACGTGAAAGGGAATCCATCATGGCAGATATGTTTGAAGCCTTTATTGGGGCCTTATATTTGGACAGCGGCTATGATGTGATCGATAAGATCTTAGAAGAAGTGATCACACCTACAATTTCTGCGCCAAAGCCAGAAGTATTGATTGATTATAAGACGAAGTTGCAGGAATATGTGCAGTCTGATTCACGCAAGACCGTTCATTATGAGCTTGTGCATATGAGCGGGCCAAGCAATAAGCCTGAATTTGAGGTCATTGTCATGATGGATGACATCACTTTAGGAAGAGGAAAGGGAGCAAGCAAGAAGAAAGCAGAACAGGCTGCGGCCAAAGATGCTTTTGAAAAAATGGTGAAATAAAACAAACTGAATCAAAGCTGATTCAGTTTTCTTACAAAATGATTAAATAGAAACTGGATGGTGCTGAGGATGAATGACTTAAAATTACTTTGTGAAAAAATAAAATTAATGGATGAAATTGATTATTTTGATCATGGCTCCATTCTTGAAAAGCCTGTCTATCATAGTGACTCAAAATTGCTTTCATTGGCTATTGAAACAGAAAAAACACTTCCGCTGGAAGTGCTTTTGCGTTTTCATCATCGCTTGACCAAAACAATCCAGGCCAAGGTACTTCTGACAGTAAAACCGGAGGATCAGCAGATAAGCAATGAAGTAAGGATGACATATCTTCAGCATTTTTTTCATGAAGATATACAGCTGGATGAAAATGGCAGATGGCTGATTGAGGAAGAGAATGAAGGAATCAGAAAAGCAATTAAAAATTGTGCGCAGTGGGGGGTTGTCATTGAGACATCCAAGATACAGAAAAGCGCACAATTGGTTGAACAGGAAGTAAAAAATGTGGTGCTGCCGGCCAGTGAAAAAGTTGAAAAAACATTTGAAGATGCAAAAAAAACATATGTGCCAAAAAATAAAGTACAGTTTGTGCCTTTTAAATTGAATGAGATCAAGGAAGCTTGTCATGGTGTCATGATCAGCGGTGAAGTGTTTGAAATTGAGATGCGTCAGCTGAAAAACAGTACATTGCAGACCGTATATATTGCGGATGAAACGGATGCCATTATCATGAAGCGTTTCTCCAGCGCCAAATTAAGTGTTGAGGAATTGAATAACCTGAAAGTAGGCGATACGATCAATGTCTATGGGGATGTTGAAAATGATGCCTTCCTGCGTGATCTGGTCATCATTGCGCGCCGAATCGAAGTGATTACGAAACCAAAAAGAGCGGATAATGCGCCTGAGAAGCGTGTGGAACTGCATGTGCATACCAAATTGTCAGAAATGGATGGTGTCTCCAGTATTGCCGAATATGTCGATCAGGCGGTGGCTTGGGGGCATGAGGCCATCGCCATTACCGATCATTTAGTTGTGCAGGATTTCCCGAAAGCACAGCGTTATGTTGAAAAGATCAATAAGAAACTGGAAAAACCATTCAAAATGCTTTACGGTGTGGAAATGATGATGGTGGATCCGCAATTGAATATCGTAAAAAATGCCACGGATGAAGAAATTGAAAAAGTCAGCTATTGTATCTTCGACTTGGAAACGACAGGTCTTTCTGCGAAATATAATGAAATTATTGAATTCGGCGGGGTCATCATGGAGGACCGTGATATCAAAAAACGCCTGCAGATGTTTGTGAAGCCAAAACATCCGATTCCTGCTAAGATTACCAATTTGACCGGAATCAGTGAAGCGATGGTCGCTTCAGCCCGACCGATTGAAGAATGTCTGGATGAAATCTTAGACTTTATCGGCGATCGTGTGCTGGTAGCGCATAATGCGACATTTGACGTCGGCTTCTTGAATGAGGTATTGAAGAAAAATGGCCGTGAACCATTGAAAAATGTCATTGTCGATACATTGGAACTGGCCAGAAAGCTTCATTCGGATCGTAAGAGTCATAACTTAGGTTCAGAAGCACGCTTCTATAACATCAAGTATGATGAAGTCGGAGCACACCGTGCTGATTATGATGCTGCGGTGCTGGCTGAAGTATACATGAAGATGATGAATGACATCAAACAGATCACGACCTTTAAAGAATTGGCGAATTTTTATGATGAATCTTGCTTTGTTAATGTGCGTCCGTCACATATTACGGTTTTTGCCAAAAATAAAGCAGGTCTGAAATCGTTGTTTGAATTGATTACGATTTCTCATACACAGCATTTAGCCTACAATGGCAAAAATACGAATAACGTTGTAGCGGAACCGCGTATTTTCCGCCGAGAAATAGAAGAAAGAAGAGAGAATCTGCTTTTAGGCAGCGCTTGTGCCAACGGCGAAGTTTTTGATAAAGCGAAAACGGTCGGTGATGATGCACTAGCTGAAATCATTGATTTCTATGATTTTATTGAAGTTCAGCCGCCGGAAAATTATCGCTTCCTGCTGGAAGGGGAACGCAGTGCCATTCCAAACTGGGAGAATTTATATGAAATTATTCAGACCATTATTCGGATTGGCAAAGAAAGAGGCAAGATCGTTGTGGCAACCGGGGATGCTCATTATGTTGAACCGAAACAGAAGCTGATCCGTGATATATTCATTAATTCACAGGCCATCGGCGGCAAACGTCATCCGCTGTATATTCGTGATCCGGAAGAAAGAAGAAAGCGAACTGCACCGGATCAGCATTTCAGAAGTACGGATGAAATGTTAAAGTGCTTTGATTTTTTGGATCAGGACTTGGCTTATGAAATTGTAGTTACGAATACGAAAAAGATTGCGGACAGCATTGATGATCTCAAACCGGTCTATGATGAATTATTTCCGCCGGATATTGAAGATTCTGATAAGAAATTGGCAGCATTGTGCTATGAAAATGCCCGCAAAAAATATGGGGATCCATTGCCTGAAATCGTGGAAGCACGTTTAAAAAGAGAATTGGACAGTATTATCGGCCATGGCTTTTATGTCGTCTATTATATTTCTCACTTGCTGGTGAAGAAAAGCTTGGAAGATGGTTATATGGTAGGAAGCCGAGGATCTGTAGGAAGCAGCTTTGTTGCGACAATGGCCAATATTACGGAAGTAAATCCATTGGCTCCGCATTATGTCTGTCCGAAATGTCACTATCATGAATTTATTACCGATGGTTCGGTGGCCAGCGGCTTTGATTTGCCGGATAAGCCATGTCCTGTCTGCGGTGAGATCATCCGCGGGGATGGGCAGGATATTCCATTTGAAACCTTTTTAGGCTTTGAAGGAGATAAGGTACCGGATATTGACTTGAATTTCTCCGGGGATTATCAGGCCAACGCCCACAATTATCTAAAAGAAGTATTTGGAGAGGATCATGTCTTCCGTGCCGGTACGATTGCGACCGTAGCGGAAAAAACAGCCTTTGGTTATGTTCGCGGCTATCAGGAAGAAATGGGATTGGAAGGCAAGATGCGTCAGGCACAGGTATTGCGTCTGGCAAAGGCTTGTGACGGTGTCAAACGATCTACCGGTCAGCATCCGGGAGGAATTCTGGTTGTGCCGAATGAGTTCAATGTGCATGATTTTACACCGGTTCAATATCCGGCCAATAACCCTTTTGCAGATTGGAAGACAACGCATTTTGAATTCCATGATATTCATGATAACTTATTGAAATTTGATATTTTGGGACATGTCGATCCGACAGCTATGAAGCTATTGGAAGAAATGAGCGGTATTGATCCGAGAACAATTCCGATGAATGATCCGGAGACGATGAAGATCTTCTCCAGTGTGGAGAGCCTGCATATTGATACAACGAAAAATACAGAGGTAACCGGAGCTGCCGGTATTCCGGAATTCGGAACTCCGTTTGTCCGCGGTATTTTGGAATTGACACGCCCGACAACCTTTGATGAATTAGTACGTATTTCTGGGCTGTCTCACGGGACAGATGTTTGGCTGAACAATGCTAAGGATCTGATTGATGCCGGAAAATGTACGCTGAAAAATGTTATCGGATGTCGTGATGATATCATGGTTTATCTGATGCATAAAGGGCTGCCGGCGAAGCTCAGCTTTACGATCATGGAAAGCGTCCGTAAAGGAAAAGGGCTGAAGCCGGAATGGGAAGAAGAAATGGCAAAATATGATCTTGATCCATGGTATGCCGACAGCTGCAAGAAAATCAAGTATATGTTCCCGAAGGCACATGCGGTGGCCTATGTCATGATGGCCGTGCGTATTGCATGGTTTAAAGTACATCATCCGCTTTATTATTACTGTATGTTCTTTTCAATACGCTGTGATGCTTATGATATCGATACGATGATTGCCGGAGAAAATGCCATTCGTGAACGAATGAATGACATTTCTTCACGTTTGAATTCAGATGCCAAAAATGAGGTATCCAAAAAAGACAAAGACATTTATTCTACCTTGGAATTGGCTTTGGAAATGGTGCTTCGCGGTTATCGCTTCTCCAATATTTCATTGATGAAATCACAGTCCAAGACATTTATTGTCGATAAGGATCAAAAGAATACGATCATACCGCCATTTACAAGCATTGATGGATTGGGGGAAAGCGTCGGCAACAGTGTCGTGGAAGAAAGAGAAAAACGTCCGTTCTTATCCAAACAAGATTTAAGAGAAAGAACTTCCTTGAGTGATACGCTGATCAAACGTCTGGAGGCTATGGGTGTATTGGATGATCTGCAGGATGAAAATCAAATGTCATTGTTTTAAATAAGACAAAAGAAGTGTTATTTTACCTGCTATTTTGTAAAAAAAAAGAGGACTTTTCGCATAAAATACAAATTTGTGGTGCTTTCTTTTCATTTATGAGGTAAAATAGAATGGTAAGTTATTTACGGAGGTCTAATATGTATAACGATAATGAAATGTATGATGTTAGGGATTTTGATGATGATGTGAAAGAAAGGAGAGCACTGATCGAAGAAGCAAAAGCTTTGGATCCAGATGCTGAATGGAATGCGCTTTCTCGTCAGATTTCTAATTTGCAGAGAAGATGGCGCCGCATCTATTACTGGGAAAGTGTTTATGAAGATACTTTAACAGAAGAATTTGAAGGATATATTGATGCTATTTACGGCAAAAGAAGAGAAGGATGGAAGGTCAATCAGACTGCAAAGGAAGAATTGATCGAACAGGCTCGCAAGCTTTCTAATTCCACAGAATGGAATGCTACGACAAAAGCAATGGCTGACTTGATGGAACAATGGAAAGCTGTCGGCAGTGCCGGCAAAGAAATGGATGATAAGTTATGGGAATCTTTCTCAAAAGCTCGTCAGATCTTCTTTGACCGCAAGCACGAATACTGGGCCAATGCACAGGCACGCTTTGACAATGCGTTAAAAGCAAAAGAAGAATTGGTAGCTCAGGCAGCTGCTTTGGCAGATTCAGTGGAATGGCAGAAAACCAATGAAAAAATGAAAACGATGATGGAACAGTGGAAGGCAGCCGGAAGTGCCGGAAGAGAACATGAAGATCGTTTATGGGATGCTTTTAATGAAAGCCGTCAGGCATTCTTCACTCGCAGAAATGCTTATTATGAAGAATTGCATGCAAAACAGGATGCCAACTTAGAAAAGAAGAAAGCCTTAGTAGAAAAAGCTCGTGAAATCGAAGCTGCGAAAGAATATACAAAAGACAATACAGAAGCGATGAAGCAATTGGGTGTTGACTGGAAAGAAGCCGGTTCTTGCCGCAAGGAAAAAGAAGATGAGATCTGGAATGAATTCCGCAGCATCATGGATGAATACTTTAATGGATTAAAGCAGTTCAATGAAATGCGTCATCAGCAATGGATCGGCAGAATGAATGATGCAAAGAACAGAAAAATGGAATTAGTTGCCAATCAGAAACGTCAGCTGGCTCGCCTAGAAAAAGATAAGGTCGGTGCTTTGGGACAAGCTGAATTGGATGAAATTGATGCCAGAATCAAAGATAAAGAAGAATTTATCAAGGAATTGGAAGATCAGATTGCTGATATTGAAAAGTCTTTGGAAAAATAAATCATTACCGCTGAGAAATCGGCGGTTTTTTCATGGATAAAATATTCAAAAAACAGGGTTCTCATTGTATAATTGTATTGTTTGAATAGGAGGATAAGGATGCTGAAAATACAAAAATATGTCCGTGCGGAATCTTTGGAGGAAGCTTATCAGGAATTGATAAAAAATCGCAATAATCAGATTATCGGCGGTATGCTTTGGCTGAAAATGGAAGATCGCGTGATTCCCAGTGCGATTGATTTATCAAAATGCCAGCTGGATAGCATCGAAGAAAATGAAAATGAATTTAAGATAGGGGCTATGTGTACATTTTATCAATTAGAGACACATGAGGCTTTGAATCAGATGTGTCAGGGGATGATTGCCAAAAGTGTCAGAGATATTGTAGGTGTACAATTTAAGAATATGGCAACAATCGGAGGATCTATTTATTCTCGCTTTGGCTTTTCTGACATTTTGACTGCATTGCTGTGTCTGGATTGTGATGTGGTTTGTTACAAAAAGGGGCAGATTGCATTAAAAGAGTATATTCATGAACCCTATGAAAAAGATATATTGACACATGTCATCATTCATAAAAGAAAAATGAAGGCTGCTTTTGAATGTGTGCGCAGATCTTCAACGGATTTCTCTGTTTTAAATGCGGCAGGAGCTTTGATTGATCATCAATTGCGCATTTGTGTCGGAGCACGTCCGCATAAAGCAGAAATGATTGAAATAGAAGAACAATGTGATCTTCAGGATATTTTGAAACAAGTACATGAAGCAATGCCTTGTGAAAGCAATATGCGTGCAAGCAAAGAATATCGTGAGCATTTGCGCGATGTTTTAGTTGAAAAAGTTGTCAATGAATTGAAAGGAGAAAAAGCATGAAGATAAGTTTGACTGTCAATGGCAGAAAAATTCAGGAAGATATTCAGGAAAGCATGCTTTTGATTGATTTTTTGAGAAGTCATGGCTATACCAGTGTCAAAAGAGGCTGTGAAACCAGCAATTGCGGATTATGTACGGTCTTAATGGATGATCATCCGATCTTATCCTGCAGCATGCTTGCCGCAAGAGCAGATGGACACAGCATTGTGACATTGGAAGGTGCAGGAAAAGAAGCAGAAGCTTTTGCTGAGTTTATGGCGAAAGAAGGAGCAGAACAATGCGGATTTTGTTCTCCTGGATTAATTATGAATGTCATTGCTATGAAGAAAGAATTGAAAAATCCGACAAAAGAAGAAATCAAACAGTATTTATCCGGTAATTTATGTCGCTGCAGCGGCTATATGAGTCAGATGCGTGCCATTGAGAAATATTTGCAGGAGGAAAGTGTATGAAACAGATCAGTCAGCCAGTCGTAAAAAAAGATGCGGCAGCTCTTTTGAGCGGTAAACCGGTTTATACGGATGATTTGGCTATGAAGGATTGTCTGATCATCAAATTGCTGCGTTCTCCTCATGCTTTTGCCAAAATCAAAAAGATTGATACTTCTAAGGCTTTGCGTATTCCGGGCATTGAAGCTATTTTTACTTATGAAGATGTACCGAATACACGCTTTACTTTGGCCGGTCAGACTTATCCGGAATTATCACCCTATGACGGCAAGATCTTGGAAAATATTGTGCGTTATGTCGGAGATGAGGTGGCCATTATTGTCGGAAAAGATGAGATGTGCTGTGAACAAGCCAAAAAACTGATTCAAGTAGAATATGAAGTATATGAACCTTTGCTGGATTTTACAAAAGCCATTGATAATAAAATTGTGGTGCATCCGGAAGACGATTATAAATATTTGGTTGATATCGGCAACGAAGTCAAACGCAATATTGTCAGTCAGGGCAGGGATGAAGCAGGGGATGTTGAAAAGGAATTATCATTGTGTGATGTGGTCATTGAAAGAGATTATCATACCAAGGCCAATGCGCAGGCAATGATGGAAACCTTCCGTTCTTATGCTTATTTGGATGCGTATAATCGTCTGAATATTGTCAGCTCGACTCAGATACCTTTTCATGTACGCCGTATTGTAGCGAATGCTTTGGAGCTGCCGAAAAGCAAGATTCGTGTGATCAAACCGCGCATCGGCGGTGGGTTCGGTGCCAAGCAGACAGCTTGCTGTGAGATTTTCTCAGCCTTTGTCACATGGAAGCTGAAAAAGCCAAGCAAGATTGTCTATACGCGTGAAGAAACGTTTATGGCCAGCAATTCCCGTCATGAAATGAAGATGCATGTGCGGGTAGGAGCTATGAAGGATGGAACGATCTGTGCGATTGATCTGCATACTTTATCCAATACCGGAGCGTATGGCGAACATGGTCCGACGACGGTTGGTCTGAGCGGTCATAAATCATTGCCTTTGTATAAGCTGAATGCTTCTTGCTTCAGCTATGAGGTTGTTTATACCAATACGATGCGTGCCGGAGCTTATCGCGGATATGGTGCTACTCAAGGTATTTTTGCAGTTGAATCCGCAATCAATGAGCTGGCGGATGCATTGAAGATGGATCCATGTGAACTGCGTTTGAAAAATATGGTTGAAGAAGGGGATATCATGCCTCAATACTACAACGAAACTGCCAATAGCTGTACGCTGAAAGATTGTCTTTTGAAAGCAATGGAGCTCATTGATTGGAAAAACAAATCGCTGAAAACAGATTTAGGAGATAAGGTAAGAGGCTTAGGTGTGGCTTTGGCTATGCAGGGAAGCGGTATTGCCAATGTGGATGTCGGCAGTGTCCGCATCAAGCTGGAAGATGATGGCTTCTATACATTATCTATCGGTGCTACAGATATGGGAACAGGCTGTGATACGATTTTGGCGCAGATGGCGGCAGAGTGTCTGGATTGTGAAGTTGATCAGATTGTTGTACAGGGAGTAGATACAGATTCTTCTCCTTATGATACAGGCTCTTATGCTTCAAGCACAACGTATGTCACCGGGATGGCCGTTGTTAAAGCCTGTGAGCAGCTGAAAGAAAAGATTGTCAAAGAAGCAGCCTTGCTGATGCAGACAAAAGAAGAAGAGCTTGTCTTTGACGGCAAGATGATCCGGACATTGGATGAAAATAAAGCAATGTCCTTGAATGAATTTGCTTATTTATGTGCGGCAGGCGGCAAAGGAAAAATGCTGATGGCTGATGATTCTCATTCTTCGATGGTTTCTCCTCCGCCGTTTATGGCCGGTATTGCCGAAGTAGATGTCGATAAACTTACCGGTGAGATTACCATGCATGACTATGTCGCCGTCGTGGACTGCGGTACAGTTATCAATACCAATTTAGCTCGTGTTCAGGTTGAAGGCGGCATTGCTCAAGGCATCGGCATGGCTTTATTGGAGGACATTGTTTATGATAAAAATGGACGTATGATTGCGAATTCATTTATGCAGTACAAGCTGCCGACCCGAAAAGATGTCGGAGAGATTCGTGTGGATTTCATGCCAAGCTATGAACCGACCGGTCCTTTCGGTGCCAAATCTATCGGTGAAGTTGTCATTAATACACCATCTCCGGCTATTGCCAGTGCTGTTGCTCATGCAAGCGGACAGTATGTACGTACGTTGCCGATTACACCGGAAAAAGTATTGGGATTCAAACATGAAGATTAGTGCAGCCGTTTTGGCAGCAGGAAATGCTTCGCGTTTCGGAAGCAATAAATTAATGACTTTGGTTCAGGGAAAACCTTTGATCTGTCATCTCTTGGATAAATTAAAGCAGTTAGGAGCAGAGGATGTTGTGATCGTGACACAGTATGAAGCCATTGAAAAATTGGCAGAAGCCTATCATTATCGCTGCATCATCAATAGCTTTCCGCAAAAAGGTCTATCTTATTCGATCTTTCTGGCTGTGAAGGCTTTGCAGAATTCAGATGCTATTGTCTTTATAGCGGCAGATCAGCCTTATCTTTCTTTGGATACTTTATCTAAGCTGTTTCAAGATGATCATGAGGAAATTATCAGCTGTTCTGTCAATGGCTGTCTGCAGAATCCTATGCGTTTTCCATCACGGTATTTTGACAGCTTAAAGAAATTAAACGGAGATAAAGGAGCAAAACAGATTGCTCTGCAAAATCCGCATATGGCTATCGCTGTCAGTGAAAAAGAATTAAAAGATATTGATACACAATTCGATTTGGAGGAATATTCATGAATCAGGATTTATTAAAAGAAACAGAAATTGTGAATTTACGTGATTTGGGCGGAATTGTGAATACAGAAGGAAAGAAAGTAAAAGAGGGCTGTTTTTATCGATCAGCTGTCATAGCTTTTGCTCATGATAAAGCCAAAAAAGCTTTTGATGAACTGCATATCAAAGCCATTCTTGATTTAAGAAGTCAAATGGAAAGAGAAAGTGCACCGGATATGAGTGAGGGCTGTGATTATTATCCCATCAGTGCTATCAATGAACAATTTGAATTTCAAGGCAATTTGGATATGAGTGCATTGATGAAAGAGAATTCGAAGGAAGTCTTAATGAGTTATATGGTGCAGATGTATGCTCAATTGCCGTTTCATAATCCTGCTTATCAGAAAATGTTTGATTTGATGCTAAATCAGCAGGTACCGATGATCTTCCATTGCTCAGCCGGGAAAGATCGTACCGGAGTGGCAGCCTATCTGATCTTAAAAACGCTGGGTGTTGAAGATAAGCTCATTATGGAAGATTATCTTTTGAGCAATGTTTATCGTAAAGAAGAAAATGACAAAGCTGTGGCTATGATGAAAGATGATTCCTTCCGTGTTCTGATGGAAGTGCAGCCGGAATATTTGATGGCGGCAATGAATGCAGTTCAGGAAAAATATCCATGTTTTGAAGATTATCTTTTGTCAGAATATCAGCTGACATCTGAAAAGATTTCGTTATTAAGAAAATATTATTTAGAATAATCTTAGCTCTGCCAAAGCAGAGCTATCTCTTTTCTTTTGAAACTGGTCAAATGTCACTGTTTCAAGTATAATAATAAGGAGGGCCGAAAAGATGAAATTGATGCCTCATTTGCGTATTTCCAATATCGATGAAATAACTCCTGAGCTGATTCAGAAATATCAGATTCAATTGCTTTTTGTAGATATTGATAATACATTGGCCAGTCATGATCAGGCAATTGCTGATGAAAAGACAATTCAATGGGCGCAGACCATGAAGCAGCATTGCCGTCTGATATTCATCTCCAATAATAAACAGAAAAGAGTTCAGCTGTTCTGTGAACCATTAGGAGAATATGTCAGCTTTGCTTTGAAGCCTTTCGGAAGAAGAGCCTATCGCAAGGCGAAGCTTTATGGAATTGAAAAGCAGCATGTCGCCTGTGTCGGAGATCAGCTGCTGACGGATGTCTTAGGAGCTCATCTGCATGGCTTTATGGCTATCTTATGTGAGCCTCTGACAAACAAGGATATTATTTATACAAAATTGTCTCGCAGCATTGAGAGAATGATATTAAAAAGAATGGAGAAAAAGAATGAGAAAATGTAAAGGATGCGGAGCTGTTCTGCAAAACAGTGATCCAAAGAAAATCGGCTATACACCTAAAATAGATGCTTTGGTTTGTCAGCGCTGTTTTCGTCTGACCCATTACAATGATGTGGTCATCGATATGAAACAGGGAATCCGTGCGGATGCTATCTTAAAGCAGGTCAATGAATTGGATGCATTGATTTTATGGGTAGTTGATTTATTTGATTTTGAAGCAGGCATTCAGAAATCATTGAATCGTCATCTGCCGAATAAGGATATTGTTGTAGTGGCAACCAAACGAGATTTATTGCCGAGAACACTTGGCAATGAAAAAATAAGCCAGTTTATTTTCCGGAGATTTAAACAAGAAGGCATTGATATCAAAGGTGTTGTCATTTGTGCTGACTTGGCACTTCATGCCAACAGTGATGAAAACTTTAGTGTTGAGGAAGTGCTGCATGCCATTGAATTGCTTCGAAAGGGCAGAGATGTTGTGCTGATGGGCATGGCTAATGCCGGAAAGAGTACATTGCTCAATGCAATTCTGCAGGATCAGACAGTAACTACTTCACCGCATCCAGGAACTACACTGGATCTGAATCCGATTCCGATGGGTGATTATACGCTGTATGATACACCAGGGCTGGTGAATGAAGCCAGTGCACTGACTTATTTGGACAGTGCTTATCTGAAGAATGTCTTGCCTCAGAAGACCATCAAGCCGACTGTGTTTCAGTTAAGCAAAGATCAGTCTTTGTCCTTGGGCGGATTGGCACGTATTGATCTGAAGGGCTGTGAGAATGCCAGTGCAGTTGTCTATGTCTCCAATGAATTGAAGCTGCACCGCACAAAGCTTGAAAATGCAGATCAATTGTGGCAGAATCATTATAATGAACTGCTTTCACCGACAGTCGGTGATTATGAGGAATTAAAAAAAGAAACCTATCAGGGAAGTATTTCTGATAAAGATATTGTGATACAAGGCGTAGGCTTTGTCTGCATCAAAGGCAATGTCAGACAAGCTCAGGTCATTACAAATAAAAAAGTAAAGGTAACGTTTAGAGAGGCGATGATATAATGTTAAGCGGAAAACAGAAAAGTTATTTAAGAGGCTTGGCTCAAACGCGCAGAGCTTTGTTTCAGATCGGCAAAGATGGTATCAGTGAAAATCTGATCATGACGCTGGAAGATTCCATTACAGCCCATGAATTAGTGAAACTGAACACATTGAAAACTTGTCCTATTGAGGCGCGTGAAGCGGCAATTTCACTGGCTGCTGCTACCCACAGTGAGATTGTCGGAATCATTGGGCGAACTTTTATCTTATATCGCAGAAGCAAGAAGAACTTATGCAATCTGTAAAAAGAATCGGGTTATTGGGCGGCAGCTTTGATCCGATACATAAAGGACATCTGCAGCTGGCCAAAGCTATTCTGAAAGATGGCTGTGATGAAGTATGGCTGCTGCCATGTGTTGTATCACCTTTGAAGGAGAACAAATTAAGTAATTTTGATCTGCGTGTCAAGATGATCCAAGCAGCTATACGTCCATTTAAAAAGATGAAGGTATGCACGATAGAAAAGCAGCTGCCGCTGCCTTCTTATACCTACAATACATTGCAGGTACTCAAGAAGAAAATGCCGCAGATTCAATTTATTTTCTATATCGGCAATGATCAGGCAAAGCAATTGGATCAATGGTACAGAATTGAAGATTGTCTGAAGCTTTGTGAATTTCGCATCTTCAGAAGAGATGAGGCAGAGATTCAATGCCCTTATCATCTGAAAACAGTCAATCTTCCTTTGATTCCTATTTCATCAACACAGGTGCGTAAAGGAAGAATTCAGGATGTGCCGAAAAGTGTTGCTCATATTATTTGGGAAAAAGGATTGTATCTGGAGGAAATGACAGCTGCCAGCATGAGTGAAAAAAGATATCTTCATAGTCTCAGTGTAGCTCAGACTTCCAAAGAAATTGCTTCAGCACATCATCTGGATGAAAAGAAAGCTTATCGTGCCGGATTGCTTCATGATCTATGCAAACAAATGCCTCAAGAGGCAATGGAGGCATGGATGAAATTAAAGGAGCCGATGCATCTGCATGAACCGAAGGCGATTTGGCATGGCTATATCGTTGATCACATGCTGAAAAGAAAATTTGTGATTCGGGATAAAGATTTGCTTTGTGCAGTGCATCATCATGTTGCCGGTGAATCAAAAAATGCTTATGCGATGATTGTTTTTATTGCAGATAAATGTAATCCTTTAAGAAATTATGATATTTCCAGGCAGCTGTCTCTTGCCAAAAGCAATTTGAAGAAAGCAAGAGAGGTTGTCAGTGAAGAACAAAAGAATTATTTGAAAGAAAGGAATTGAATGAATGGAGAATTTACAGCTCATACTGAATGCTATCAATAAAGCAAAGGGAATGAATACGGTTGTATTTGATTTCAGAAGCCGTTCCCCTTTTGTTGACTATGTTGTCATTACTTCTGCAACGAATACAAGGCAGATCAAAGCATTGGCAGAATATGTCAAAGAAGCAATGATTGACAACCATTTGGGTTATTCTCACATTGAAGGCGATGAAACAAGCAAATGGCTGTTAGTTGACAGTGAGAGATATATCGTACATATTTTTGAAGAAAATGAAAGAGATGTCTATGCATTAGAAAAATTGTATAGCGGAATTGAAAGGGTGGAACTGAATGGCCATGTATCAGAAACTAGCACAGTTTTATGATTCATTGGTAAAAGATGATGAGGCTACAAAAGACTGGGCTGATTTTATTGAACGTCACGCACGTTTTCAAAAAGTAATTGAATATGCCTGCGGCAGCGGAGAAATTACCTGTGAACTGGCCAAACGCGGCTATGAGGTAGAAGCCAGTGATCTTTCATCAGAAATGATCCAGCAGGCAAAAGAAAAACCATTTGCGGATCAAATTCGCTTTTCAGTCAGAGATATGCGTACTTTTGTTCCTTCTCAGGCAGATTGTGTTATTTGTCTTTGTGACAGTATGAATTATCTTTTGGAGGACGAAGATTTTCAAGGCGTGCTTCAGAATGCTTACAACAATCTGACAAGTTCAGGTACTTTTATCTTTGATGTACATTCTTTGGATCGTATTGAAGAATTTCAAGAAGAGTTTTATGAAGAAGGACTGATTGACGGCAAGGGTTATGAATGGAGCATTTTAGCTCAGGATGACTATCTGGTTCAGAATTTTGTCTTCTTTAATGAAAATGGACGTCCGGATTATGAACAGCATATTCAGCGAGTTTATGATCCTTTGAAAATCAAAGAATGGTGTGAACAGATTGGTTTTCAGGTAGAAATTTATACGGATTTCATTCATGAAGGAATCCAGGAAGGCGAGAAGTATTTTTATGTCGCCAGAAAGGAGTCTGTATGATAGCAATTATTTGTGCAATGCAGATAGAATGTGATGCAATATTGAAATATTGTACGAGTATACAGAAAAATGTATTATTCAACAGAACATTTTATGAAGCTGAACTGGCGGGCAAAAAGGTTGTAATTGGTTTATGCGGTGTAGCGAAAGTGAATGCGGCGATCACAACAACCATTTTATGTGCTCACTATGATATTCAAGCTATCTTGAATATCGGTGTTGCCGGCGGATTAAAAGAAAACGAAAATGTAATGGATCTTGTGATTTCTGATCAAGTGGTTCAGCACGATTATGATACAACTGCTTTGGATGGTGAAGCGGGAAAAGGAATTTGGGTAAAAGCCGATCAAGATCTTTTGGCATTAGCCATAAAAGTGCTTGAGCCGATGGATGTCACTTATCATGTCGGCTGTGTAGCCAGCGGTGATCTGTTTGTAACCAAACAGCATCTGGAGAAACTTTTACATGATTTTCCGGATGCCATCTGCGCTGAGATGGAAGCTGGGGCTATTGCACAGACAGCAGATTCCTTTCATATTCCGTTCATTGTCTTGCGTTCATTGAGTGATGTGGCTGTCAAAGAAAAAAGTGCAATGGACTTTATGGAATATGTTCAAATTGCCAGTCAGAAAAGCGCTGAATTTACATATCGATTTGTAGAAGGATATTAGTTATGGAGAAGTGGACAAGCATTGAATTTTATTTAAGTTTATTGGAACAATATCAAGGTTTTGGTTTATTGGCACCAATTCTTTTAACAATGTTTGAATCACTTGTTCCTGCATTGCCCTTGGTCGGCATTGTTTTGATCAATGTCGGTGCTTTTGGCCCTGTATGGGGATTTATCACATCATGGATCGGTACAACTATCGGTTCCATTGTGGTTTTTTATGTCTCGCGAAAAATTTTCAAACGTTGGTTCATGCATATTTTCATGAATAAAAATCTGCGCATTCTCAAATGGATCTCTCGTTCCGGAAAAAGTGAATTGTTTCTTTTGACTTGTGTAGCCTTTACACCAAGTTCTCTGATCAATCTTGCTTATGGATTAAGTGATTTCAATGAAAAGGATTTTGTACTTACTTTGATGATCAGTAAATTTGTTATGACCTTGGTATTGGCTGTATTCGGAACAAGTGTTACAGAATCATTAGAAAATCCATTGTTTTTATTATTGGCTGTGGCCATCTTGGCAGGACTGATTGTTTTATCCCGCCTGATCAAAAAACATACCGGATTTGAACAAATTGAGAAATAAAAAAAGAGCATTCGATATGCTCTTTATGCTTGAATAAGACCATTGCGAAGCAAATAATCTGTTAATGCCTGCTTGTCTTCTTCTGTATTGCCGCTCCATTCAAATGAATCTGTTTTTGTAAAGCCGGATTCAGTTTGTTCGATGGTGACAATGGCCGGAATTGCTTGTATCTGATAGGTATTTTTGATAGTCTGATTTGTATAGGTTCTGGAAGAATCCTCATACACAATTTTATAAATACTGTCTAATTCTGTGCCGTCATAATCAAAACTGATTTCTTTTAACATCACTTCATCCAAGTAAATACAGTCATCATTTTCAGAATCGTAGATCATCAGATGCAGTGTGTCGGTATTCATCTCATCAAACAAAGAAGGAATATCTGCCTGTACGTAAGTAACAGGATTAACTACGCTTAACTGTACTTGATTTCTGCGATAGCTGGAGAGTGCCAGAGAAGCACAGATCAAAGCTATCAGGATGATGAGTATCAGTACAAGCACTTTAATAACACGCTTCATAAAATCACCAACATAATTTTAACATAATCAGAAGTTTATGACAAATTAAAATAGTTATGTGGTAAAATATAGAAAGTTGGTGATGAGAAAAATGAAACTGAATCGTATTTTTGTGAACTTACTTTTGATCGTGACTTTGATTTTTCTGATTTATGTCAACATTGGTCTGCATGTCAGCGGACCGAACAATCTATATGTCATGACTCAGAATGAGATGGAACAGAAAATTATTGAGCAGGTGGGGGAAACCTGTGAAGTCAGCCGACATGCCTATCGTTATGTCACTTATTCCTGCATTGCAGATGATCAGGCATATTTTTTTGATAATGAGGGCAGTGAGATTGTCACAAAAGATTATTCTCAGAGCAATGTTACGATGGCAGCCAATATTGCCAGAAATCAATATGGGTTAGAAGCAGAACCGATGCTGGGCTATGGCATTGATAATCCGGTTTATGTATTTGAAAATGGAGAAGATATCTTATTGCTTGATTATGATACATATGAAGAAGTGTTTTATATGAAAGGAACAGAAAATGAGTGAGTTATATAAAGAACGTTATTTTGACAGACTGGCTTGGCTGTTAGAAAACTATGAATCTCTGCATTTGAGCAGTGATGAAGGATTATTGCTTTTGATGCTTGAATATCATAAAAAATATCATGTGATGATTGATTATGCTTTGCTGCAGAAAAAGATGAACATGAATGTAGAACAGATTGATGCTTTGCTGCAGGCATTGCAGCAGAAAGGATATCTGAAAATCAATATACAAGCTAAAGGAATTGTCTTTGATACGGATGGTGTATTTGAGGCAAAACCAGCTTTTCAATTTGAAGAAGATCTATTCGATACATTTGAAACAGAATTTAAACGTCCCTTAACACGTGTTGAACTTCAGAAAATGAGCGATTGGCTTCAGATCTATGATAATCAATTGATCTTATATGCTTTGCGTGAAGCCATTATCCGCAGCAAATATAGTTTTGATTATATTGACCGTATCTTGACAGATTGGTACCAAAGAGGATTTAGTGTAGAGGATATTGAAAATGGCAAACAGTATGAACAGCAATGAAATATTAGATATCTTAGAAGAAATGTTTCCGGATGCTCATTGTGAGTTAATTCATGAGACACCTTTTCAGTTGGTGATTGCAGTAGCTTTGTCTGCGCAGACAACAGATGCGGCTGTTAATAAAGTAACTCCCGCTCTTTTTGAGCGCTATCCGGATGCTTATGCCTTGGCACAGGCTCCGATTGAAGAAATCGAACAACTGATTCATAACATTGGTTTATATCGCAATAAGGCGAAAAATATTCAGCAATGTGCGAAACAAATCGTTGAGCTTTTTGACGGCGAAGTGCCGCATACAATGAAAGAATTGACCATGCTGAGCGGAGTGGGAAGAAAAAGCGCCAATGTAGTGATGAGTGTAGCTTTTGATATACCGGCAATTGCAGTAGATACCCATGTTGAACGTGTCAGCAAGCGTTTGGGATTAGCGAAACCGGAGGACAGTGTGTTAGCGGTTGAACAGAAGCTGAAACGCAAATTGCCGAAAGACAGATGGAACAAGGCGCATCATTTATTTATTTTCTTCGGACGCTATTTCTGTACTGCCAGAAATCCAAAATGTGAGCAGTGTCCATTTAAGGCAATATGCAAGAAAGATAAATTGGACCGCATGAAAAAAGAGTAATAGATTCTATTAAAAATTAGGGATGTTGATAGAGAAATTAATATCCTTTTTAAATAAAGAGTCATGGATATGAAAATAATACTTATAGTTTATATCTGAGAAAGAATTGATTTTCTTATTTTGGAATGATTAAATAAAAAAGGTTAGGGAATAGAAGAAAATGATTAGATTTAAAGAATTTTTTGATGGGATAAAAAATTTCTTCAATTATGGGATTGATGATAAAAAGATTATTGGACAAGGCAATCAGACAGATGCTCTTGTGGAATCAGTAAAAATCTGTTGGTGGATAACAGCAGATAAGCCGATTAAATTGGTTCCGTCTGAAAATAAAGGGCGAGAATTTCATCATATTATCAAGATCAGATATGTTGTTGATGAAATTGAATATACATCCAAAAAAATAATTTGGTATCGTCAGAAATTACCTGAAGTAAACGATAGGATTCAAATCTATTATGATAAGAAAAATCCGAAAAACTGTGTAATAAAAAGTAATAAATATTATCGAAGCGCAAATAAGTGCTTCGTTTTTATATGAAAAAAACCGAGTTGATTGACTCGGTTTAATCTTCTGTTGGATCTGTAGGTTCTGATGGACTTTCAGGGTTTTCCGGACGGCTCGGTCCTTCTTCGGTAGGATCTTCCGGATCTGTCGGTTCTTCATTATCGCCCGGTCTGCCTGGACCAATAGGTCCGCTGCCTCCGCCTAAATCCTCTGTATCTCTTTCATCCAATACGACACAGACTTGATTGCTGGAAATGTCGTTATTTCGATATGCATAGCTTCCGCAAAGTTCAACTTCTGCACCGCTTGGGGCATTGAACAGGTCACTGCCGCTTTCACTTGTAAAGTCAAAGTGACCCATGCTGATTCCGTTGATGGATACATCAATTCGATAAACAATAGGTCCGAAGACAACTTTCTTATCGAATATCTTAGTTCCGGAATAATTTGGATAGCCTTCAACACCATGATAGAGTCCGTCAAATTCAGTCAAGGCATCTGCATCAGGGTAAGGTGTGAAGCTGAAATCAATCATTCCTGTGCTTTCATTTACTTCTGCGGTAAATGATTCAAGCGGACTGATTTCATCTGGTTCCAATGTGTTTAATGTAGCATATTCACTCTTGATCAAGCCAGTCGTGATCATATCACTTGGTGTTCCTTCCGGAACATCATAGTAACCGCCGTCATAAGCACCTTTTAAGTGTGTGATAGAGACGATGCCGCTTGGCTGTTCCAAAGCAGCCGGATAATTTTCCGGACTGTCATGAACATAATCAAACAATCCTCGGCAGACTTGACCCGGAACGTTTAACAGCATCTTCGCAGTATCAATATAGGTGTTCATTCCTGCAATCGGATAATCATAGCCTGCCCATGCAGCTGCTGTATATTCAGAAGTATAGGCAACCATCCATTTATCTTTCATAGCTGTTTCAGGAATACCATACTGCAGACCATCACTTGCCCAGTCACTTGTACCTGTTTTCGCATAGACCGGATAATTTGAACGCATGATCTGCTGGAGGTTTGCATAAGAACCGCTGACAGATTTTTCAAGCAGATAACTCATTAAATAAGCTGCCTGAGGAGAAATGACAGAAGTTGTATCGTAAACAGGTACGATATCTTCCTGTGAACCATCTCTGAATTCAATTCTGACAACAGCGTGAGGTTTTGTATATTCACCGCCATTGGCAAACATCGCATAAGCACTAGCCATTTCCAATGGAGTAGAGGTCATTTCGCCGCCTCCGATACCCATTGTGTGCTGGAATTCACTTTCATCCATATTTTCAAATTTAGAGAATCCTAAGGAACGCATATGTTCAATAACACGAGAAACACCGATGGTATCCACAACATCTTCCAAGGCTTGGATAGCAGTTGTATTCAATGATTCAGCAACGGCATATTCATAAGTAACATCCCCTTGGAAAATACCATTGGCATTATTCAAAGGAATAGAAGTACCTCGATAGTTCATCGGAACATCGGCAATCACATGACTTGTTGCCCATCCCAAATAGTCAAATGTCAGACAGTATTCCATGATTGGCTTGATAGCAGAACCTGTCTGTTTCTGCTGAGCATAAGAGCGGGCAATTCGATCATTGCCGTCATATCCGCGTCCGCCGCCCAAGGCCACAATACCTAAGGTTTCATTGTCGACAAGTGCAAATCCTGTCTGGAATAAAGCATCATTTTCCGGATAATTGATCGTATCACCATTCAGCATTGAATCGGCCAGCTCCTGTGCACCGCGATCCATTGTTGTATGTATGATCAGATTACCGTTGTAAATGTTCAATCCTGTCAGTTCTTCTACTTCTTCAGCAACATAATCGATAAAGCTCAAATATGGGGCTGTTTCAAAATTCGTTTCGCCGCTTAACTGGAAAACCAATTCCGTATTGACTGCAAGTTCATATTCAGTTTCTGTGATATATCCGTGATATAACATCAGATTCAATGTTTCATTTCGTCTTTCCACGGCATATTCATAATTGTAATAAGGATTATAGAGATTTGGTGAATTGATGACACCTGCTAAAAAGGCTGATTCTGAAAGATTTAATTCAGAAACATCTTTGCCAAAATAATACTGGGCACCTTTCTGAATTCCTCTGGCTGGTCCGCCGAAATTGATGTAATTCAGATAATTCATCATAATTTCCTTTTTGGAAATCTGACTTTCCGCATCCATGGCCAAGAATATTTCTTGGATCTTTGCGAAAACTTTCTGCAGACTGGATTGTTCTTCACTGGTTGTACCGTGCGTAACATCAATCATCTGCATGGTCAAGGTAGAACCACCTTGAGCAAAATTTCCTGCCAATACATTTTCATAAGCTGATTTTATGAAACGAGGCAAGTCAAAGCCATTGTGTTTGAAGAAACGGGAATCTTCAATAGCTAAGAAAGCATCAATAACGGTTTGAGGTACATCCTCATAGCTGACATTTTCGCGGACACCATCGCCAGGGGATAACTCCTTAAAAACTTCGCCGTTGCTGTCTAAAAGAATAGTTGGTTCAATACCTTCCAGTTCACTCTGATTGAAATCCTCTGAATTAGCCAGAATATTGTTCAGAAGCAAGAAAGCTCCTAATGAACCAACTAAAACAAAAGAGAGGATTATAATGAAGAATGAATCTAGTTTATTTATCTTCTGTTTATTTTTAGCCATGTTATTCCTCCTTGAAATACATTTCATCAACGTTATCTAGATAATGTAGGCGCGGTGTTAGTCCTTCGCGTATCAAAGAGCCATGCTCTTTTATCTTTGCATAACTTAATGATTTTAGGCTTGGGTTTTCATAATTTTCTATAATATAAGCTGCATCGACAAGATAAGTCTCATTCAATGCAGTAAAACGAATAATCAGAAAACCGATCCCACCTTGATAAAGCACTCGTTTGAGATGCTCAATTTGGTGAGGGTGAATGTTTTTGAAATGAAATAAGGTTTTGTTTCTTGTTTCCTTTGCTTCAAAATCAATGGCTTTGCCTCGGTAAACACCATTATAATCTGTAGTAGAAGGTACCTTGTAATAGGCTTCAACGATCTTAGCATGTGCTCGATTGGGATAATCCACTCTGACGACCTGAATCGGAGTAGGCTTTTTATGAATACATGCTCGATTTGTTTCCAGATAATATTCATTGCTTTCATTGATATCATCTTCCAGCCCCATGCCTCTGCTTTGATTCAGCGAAGCATTGGCACTGCGTGCACTGCCGTTAATTTTAGGCAAACCTTTTTTTGTAGGATAACCAATCATTTCATCACCTATCTTATTATACCGAATTATAGAAAAGAATGCTAGAGTTGACTTTTCATTTAATAAGGCTTGCATTTTTGCAGCTTATTTGAGAAAATAACTAAGTGAGGTGTTAAAATATGAATAAATTGTTTGAATTAAGCATTGAAGATATTTTAAATAAGCAGTTTCATGCTGATCTGAAAGGCTATAATACACTTGAAGTAGATGAGTTTTTGGATCTGGTCATCAAAGATTATCAGACATTTCATGTAAAAATGAAGGAAACAACCGAAACGATGCGCAAATATGAAAATACGATCGAAATGCTGAAAGAAACAATTCGTCAGTATGAAGAAAATCAGCCTGTAAACGTAACTCCTCAACCGACAAACGTAGATATCCTGAAGCGTTTATCTCGTTTGGAAGCAGAAGTATTTAAAAACAGATGACATTAGGGCAATCGCTGGTGCAAACTAGAGGAAAGTCCATGCTCGCACATTCTGCGATGAATGTAGTGTTTATGCTGGATGAAGTCATAAATCCAGGCAGAGCGATCTGACGGCCGTACAATGCCTAAGGGAAACTATGGCGGCGTGCGCGAAGGTGCCACAGAGACGAGCTGGCAGGAAACTGTCAGGTGGAACGGGTAAACCCCACAAGCGAGAAACCCAAATTTGGTAGGGGAATCCGGACAAATGAAATGAAAGGCGTCCGGGACATCATTGATGTAGATAAATGGTTGCCACTTCTTATGAAGGACAGAACATGGCTTATATAATGTCGTCTTAAAACCTCTTTGATGAGGTTTTTTTATTAAATCAATGTTTATTGAATTAAAAGAATAAACTATGCTATAACCTGTCTTTTACAGTTTGAAAAGAATAGAACCCTCCATATCCGCATGAATAGCGGTATTTTGGAGGGTTGATTTAT
>CALUVS010000003.1 GCA_944324265.1 uncultured Traorella sp. | reverse complement strand
CGGTGACAATAGCTGGGCCTGCCCCAGTGAAGATAGCAAGCTGCCAGGTTTGAGCCTCTTTCGAGGCTTTTTTTATTATATGGAGTGATTCAGATGAGGTTCAAAAAGATATACGTTGAGATATTAAATACATGCAATTTGAATTGTTCTTTTTGCATTCAAAACTCAAGAAAACCGCAGCAGATGACATTGGATCAGTTTGAACATGTTTTAAAACAAATTCATCCCTATACAAAGTATATTTATCTTCATATTTTAGGAGAACCGCTAATGCATCCGCAGTTAAAGGAATTTCTTGCATTAGCTCATCAATATCAATTTCATGTAAATCTCACTACGAATGGTACTTTATTGGAAAAACAATCGGATGTCTTATTGCAGGCAAAGGCACTCCGACAAATCAATATTTCTATTCATGCAAAACTGGATGATCCCAACTATTTAAAGGAAATATTGAAGGCAGGAGATAAGCTTTCTGCACAGGGCATCTATGTTTCTTATCGATTATGGCAGTACCGTCAAGGACACTTGGATCGGCAGGTACTTTCTGTCGTGCACCAATTAAATGAACATTATCATACTTCAATCATTCCATCTAAGCAGTCTTTTCAGCTTCAGCCGCATTGCTTTGTCAGCTTTGATGAACAATTTGAATGGCCTTCACTTTCTCATCCATTTGTTTCCTTTACAGGAAGCTGTCAGGGATGGCGCCATATGGCCGGTATCTTATGTGACGGAAGAGTAGTCCCTTGCTGTTTGGATACCAAAGCGGATATCAACTTAGGCAATATTTTTGAAGAAGATTTTTCTTTGATCTTATCACGCAATGAATCTTTGCTTACGGAGATCCGCAATCATCAATTTACAAAGGAATTATGTCAGAAATGTTCTTATCGAACTCGTTTTGACCATTAAAACAACAGGAGCTTTTATAGCTCCTGTTGTTTATTCTGATAAATCTTCACCATTTGTCGCAATGACTTTTTGATACCAATAGAAAGAATCTTTTTTGTATCGCTGATAGGTACCATGACCTTCATCATCAGCATCGACATAGATAAATCCATATCTTTTCGCCATTTCACCAGTTGAACAGCTGATAACATCAATTGCCGTCCAAGGTGTATAACCAATTAAATCGACACCATCATCAATGGCTAATTTCATTTGTTTGATATGTTCACGATAATATTCGATTCGATAATCATCATGAATTTTTCCATCTTCAAGGATATCTTTTGCACCTAATCCATTTTCTGTGATCATAATAGGTACATTATATCGATCATAAATATGATTCAAGGTATATCTTAAACCTACAGGATCAATTTGCCAGTTCCATTCTGTTGCTTTTAAATATGGATTTTTAGCACCGCCCATGATATTGCCGCTTACTTGTGCTACATCAGTCTGCCGTGTAATACAGTTTGTCATATAATAACTGAAAGTGTAGAAGTCGCAGTGACCCTCTAATAAAATCTGTTCATCTTCCGGCTGAACTTCAAAATGAATATTATTTCTTTCAAAGTATCTCTTCATGTAATAAGGATATTTTCCTTTCATCTGTACATCGCCGGAGAATCGATTTCTTAATTGATCTTCCTGTTGAGTAAGCAAGATATCTTCAGGGTGACAAGTCAAAGGATAGACAGTTATATGACAAATCATTGTGCCGAATTGAAATTCTGGATTGATTTTTTTGCCAATCATAACTGTTTTTGCACTTGCCACAAATTGATTGTGCAATGCCGCAAATCTTTTGTTTGGATCATCTTTTTGATCTTGGAATGTTTCCGTTCCTTCATTTAAGATACCACCATGATTCCAATTGCCGACATTAGTTGTTAAATCATTGATTTCATTGATTGGAATCCAATATTTAACGTAGTCTTTGTATCGATTCATGATGACTTCGGCAAATTTCACATAATAATCTATACATTTGCGATCAGACCAGCCATTAATTTCAGTGACTAGATTTAATGGCATTTCATTATGATAGATTGTAACTAAAGGCTCGATGTTATATTTTTTGAGTTCTTTAAATATTTCATCATAAAATTTCAAACCCTCTTCATTTGGTTCATCTTCTGATCCTTTTGGGAAAATACGTGCCCAACTGATTGACATTCGATAAATCTTCAGTCCCATTTCTGCCATTAATGCAATATCCTCTTTATAGTGATGATAATAATCAACGGCTTTATGGCTTGGATAATAATATTTTGATTCATCAATTTCCAAAGTAATTTTACGAGGTGTTGTATTGCTTCCGGCGACCATAGCATCGGCTAAATTTGGCCCTTTGCCGTCAGTATTCCATGCACCTTCTACTTGATTAGCAGCAGTAGCACCGCCCCACAGAAAATTATTGGGAAATCCTTTGATTTTCATATCTTTTCCTCCTAATCTTTTTACAAGAGCATTATAACACCTATTTCAAATAAATGAAATAAATTTTAGTATAAAAGTTTTGAAAGCGTTTAAAAACTAAAATAAATTACATTTAAATGCTTGACATTAAATTTATTTAGTGATAACTTGTAATTAGTAAAAAATATTTCAGTTTATATGGAGGAAGATATTATGAATGAAAAGATTTGTACAGATAAGGCACCTAAAGCCATCGGTCCTTATTCACAAGCAGTAAAAGCCGGAAATACATTATATATTTCAGGAGTCATGCCCATTGATCCAAAAACAGGTCTTTTAGTAGAAAGTGAAATAAAAGTACAAGCTTCACAGATTATGAAAAATATTGATGAGTTATTAAAAGCAGCAGGTTATAGTGCAGAGGATGTTGTTAAGACTACATGCTTTTTAGCTGATATTTCATATTTCGCAGATTTTAATTCTATTTATGGTGATTACTTCACTTCAAACCCAGCACGTTCATGTGTTGCAGTAAAGAGCTTACCGAAAGATGCTTTGGTTGAAGTAGAAGTTATTGCATACAGATAAGGAGGAGAAGAAAATGTCAAAAGTATCTGTAAAAGATATTGTAGCTGCACTGGGCGGCAAAAGCAACATTGTACAAGCCACTCATTGTGCGACACGTTTAAGAGTCACACCGAAAGATAAGGCAGGTGTTGACCAAGAAGCACTGAAGAAAATTGATGGTGTACTAGGGGTAGTTGATGGTGCGACACAAGTTCAAGTAATTATCGGCCCTGAAGTTACTTCAGTTTACAGAGAATTTGTGGAATTAACAGGGGTCTCTGAAGAAGCTCCTATTGATGAAAATTTAGATAATGAAAAAGTAATCAAAGAAGATCTGAAAAACAAGAAGGGAAGTTTTTTAACATTATTCTTTGATACAGTAGCACAAATTTTTAATCCTATTGTTCCTGCTTTGGCAGGCTGCGGGTTCTTATCTGCAATTATCATGGTTGCAATGGCATTTGGGGCTTCTACATCAAATCCTACATTTGCGAACTTTGTAACTATTTCTATGGCAGTATTTACATTTATTCCATTCTTATTAGCTGCCTCTACATCAAAAGTATTTAAGATGAATCAATATGTGGCACTTACAATCTGTGCTGCAATGATGGCTCCTGCATGGGCAGATATGATTGCTGCGGGTACTTCTACTTCTTCAATTTTAGGTATTCCATTTACAGTCATTGACTACAGCAGTTCTGTATTGCCGATTGTATTTGCAGTTATTCTTGCTTCTTATGTTGAAAAATTCTTTGATAGAATCATCAAAGGACCTTTGAAAATCATTCTTGTGCCAGCATTTACAATTTTAATCGGTACAACTGTTACTTTATGGACAATTGGACCATTATCTTATTGGATTGGTGAACAATTAGCTAACGGAGTCAACTGGCTCTTCACGAATGCGGGATGGGTTGCAGGACTAGTATATGGCGGAATTTATTCAGGTATGGTTGTTTTAGGTATTCACCATGGTATGGTACCTGTATTGACACAAATGATATCTACCAATGGATTTAACTATGTTTCACCTACTTCTGGTTCAGCGAACATTGGTCAAGCTGGGGCAGCATTTGGGGTATGGTTCAAATCTAAAGATAAAAAATTAAAAGCCAATGCTGCATCTGCTTGTATTGCTGCATGTACGGGTATTACAGAACCTGTTTTATATGGTGTCAATGTTCCTCAAGGAAAACCATTCTTCTTTGGCTGTATTGGAGGAGCAGTCGGAGGTGCTGTTGCCGGTATCTTAAGATTAAAAGCTTACGCTATGGGCGGACCATCTTTCTTAAACTTCGGTATGTTTATGGGTGGAGAAAGTGCGTTCATGAACTGCGGATTAGTAATGATTTGCTTTGCAATTGCCTTTGTTGTTGCGGCTGCATTGACTATTCTTTTCTGGACACCAAAAGAAAATTAGATTTGAATCAGACAATATATCATATTAAAATTAAAGCTGGGAGTAAGTCACTCCCAGCTTTCATAGGAGGTATTTTAAATGAAAGACAAAATGATTCAGGCATTTAAAAAAGCAGAGGGAGGATTATTTTCAGCAGTTGAAAAAGCTGATGTTGGAAACTCATATCAAGAAATGGAAAAACAAGGTATTGCTTTAATGGGCTGGGCAGATCCTTTTATGCCGGATCGTTCATTGCCGAAATTTATTGAGGAAGCATGGATAAAGGCTATCCAGGATGAATCTGCACCTCATTATACAGCTCCTATCGGAAATGAAGAATTAAAAAAGGAAATTGCAAAAAAATTAAAAAGACAGAATCATTTAGAAGTAGATCCAGCACGCAATATTCTGATTACTCCTGGTTCTGACAGCGGGTTATTTTTTGCTATTCTGCCTTTTGTTGATACGAATGATGAAGTGATTATTCCATCTCCTAGCTATCCGAATAATACTCTTGCAGTTGAAATCATGAAAGGGAAAGCGGTAGCTGTTGAATTAAAAAAGGAAAATAATTATCAGTTAGTTCGAGAAGATTTAGAAGCTGCTGTCAGCGATAAAACAAAAATGGTTTTGATTACTCATCCTAATAATCCGACAACTACTGTATATAATCGCAAATCTTTAGAAATACTCAGAGAATTTGTCATTCAGCATGATTTAATTTTAGTTTGTGATCAGGCGTTTGAGGATTTTACCTATGAAAATGAAATGATTACACCTGCTGCAATGGAAGATATGTTTGAAAGAACTGTAAGTGTATTTTCTTTTTCAAAAGGAATGGGTTTGAGCGGAATGCGTGTGGGCTATATCGTATGTTCAGATGAAATTATGGATAGTTTGTTTGCCAATGCAGTCGGTGTTATTGGTGCAACCTCCACATCAGCGCAGAAAGCAATCATTGAAGCATTAAAACAACCTTCTTTTATGAATGTTTTTGAAGAAGCTTTTGATTATCGCAGACACAAGGCTTATGAAATTTTGAATTCAATTCCGAATGTATCATGCCTACTTCCGGAATCTGGCTTTCTGTGTTGGCTGGACGTATCAAAAATTGGAGATTCCAGTGAAATTGTGGATTACTTGGTGAAACATGCAAAAGTATCAGTCAACGACGGCAAAAATTATGGAGTAGGCGGAGAAGGTCATTTACGAATTGTGCTTGGTGTGTATAAAGACAATGAAAAAGTAGTTGAGGCATTATACAGAATTAAAAAGGCATTGATTGAATATCAGAAACTGTAATATAAACTATCTTTAAAATTGGCAAATTTTCAATTTAAAGATATAATTGAGTAGAGATAAAGGGGTAATGTGTATGAAAAATATCATATTGACAAAGACAGATAAACAAATTTTAGAATCATTTAAATCTGTTCTTGACGGTTTAGCTGCCTATATGTCTAACTCATATGAATTTGTACTGCATTCATTAGAAGATTTGAATAATTCTGTTATTTATATTATTAATGGAGAACATACCGGAAGAAAAATCGGTGCTCCAATTACTGACCTTGCTTTAAAAATGTTTGATGAAATATCCAATGATCATGTGGATTATATTGTCTATTTCAGTAAGAATAAAGCAGGGGAACCATTAAAATCGACAACAATTGCTATTCGTGGTGAGAATAACAGAATTATAGGTTTATTATGTATTAATTTATATTTGAATACACCGTTTGCAGATGTTCTGGCATCATTTACACCAAACATTATGAAAGCGAATCATGAAACAAACCTCAAAGAAGCATTTACTCAGAGTTCTGATGATTTGATTAAAACGACTTTGGAAGAAGTAACCTCTGAAGTCATGAAAGATGATTCGATTTTGCCTTCAAATAAGAATAAAGTTATCATTGAAAGATTATATGACAAAGGTATTTTCCGTTTGAAAGATTCTGTCATTAAAGTAGAAACTTTGATGAAAATATCAAAAAATACTGTTTATATGCATATAAGAAATTATAAAAAAAAGAAAAATTAATTGTATAGAGAATCAAAAATGCTGCTTAAAAATCCCTGTTATTTTAGAGATGATAACAGGGATTTTATAAGTTTGAAAGCTGTTATTTTCCCAGCATGGTTTCATCTTGTTTTCTAAATACCAGGATACCTTTTGCAGAAGGCATAATAGAACAGGTAATGAGTTCAAATCCATCATGTTCCATTTGGTTGGCAGTTTCTTCGATTTTAAGGGCCATTTCCTTTGCTTTGGGTGAGTATTTAATAATTACTGTTTTATACATGAAATTCACCTCCTATCTGTATGTAAATGAATAAGCTTATGCGGTTGTATTGTTTAAAAAATGGAATAAAGCTTGTTCCTGTTCTGCTGGAAAGGTACGAGGAATCCAAAGGGTTTTGAGGTAGGACACTTTTTTTCTGGTGCCATAAGAATCTTTCGTTTCTTTGGTAAATTGACCTTTGATACGAATGGATCTTTTTCCGATATGATAATGCGTTAACTCCAGCAGGGTATAACGATATTCGACTCGCTCCTCCATGCTGCCGCTGTATCCTGTATAGATCAGCAGATCTTGAGAAAGATAAATTCGCTGAACCAGAGATGTGCCGGAACAATTGGCCCAGTACATCAGCATGGGAATAAATAAAAGCAGTGCTGCAGTCATTAAGACAAGAAAAGGCGGACGAAGAATTTGTGAAATCAAAAGTTCCTGTGAGTTTTTTGTAAAGTAAAGCACTATACCCGATATCAAGAAAATTCCTGGTAAGATGAGCAGAGTTAATGTTTTCGGCAATTTCAGATAATGCTTTCGGCGAGATGGATCTGTTTCCAATACTTGATATTCTGCATGTATGGCTGTTTGTTTTTCTTGTGTACGTTTGGCCTCATGTGCTGCTTTGTTTCCCTGAAAAGAAGAAATCAGAAAGAGAATGAGGGGAATCAAAAGCAGCAGCAAAACAGTTGAGGCAATTACAAAGATAAATACATTGCTTGCGGCTTGACTCAGCGGCGCAAAGACAACAATGCAGATAATGAGTGTCATCAGTTCCAGAATCAGACAATAGGCACATACCGGCAGAAAAATATTTAAAAAATTCTTTCCTCTCAATGGATGCTGTTTGCTTGTTTTTAGATGTTGCAGTCCTTTGTTTTGGATATAGCTGTCGGTTAGATCTGTAATAGTTTCTGCATTGGAAAGATTGACAAACATCAGCAGTGAGGTGACGGCAAACAAAACATCCTGACTGTTTTCAGCGATATCCTTTGTCTGTCCATTCTTGATTGAAAGAAGAGTCAAAATGATCTTGGCAATCAAGGTAAGATAGATGGGCCCAAACAGGACCAAGAACATTCGCAGACTGAAAAACGTTTCTTCAGACAGATTGATTCGACTGGCAGGAATCAAAGAAAGCAGTCCTCCGACAGCGATAAATACTGCATAGGTACCAGCAGTCTTTCCCAGCCATCTTTTTAACTGGTCACTTTTCTGCATTCAATTCACCTTCCTTGCAGCGATGCTTAAATGCTAAACAGCCAATTGTTACGGCGAGAATATCAATGCATGTACGCAGAATTAAATCAGGTATATCAGCGGCAAATACCAAAGGCATAAAGAAATTGAAAAGGAATAAATCTGCGCCAAACAAAAGGCAGCCTAAAATAACAGCTCGCTTTGCTTGACTTTTGCATGGGATAAAATGATTCAGCCATGTCATGACACATGCAAGGACTATTCCTGTGATCAAGCACCAGAATATTGTTTCAAGCGGTTTATCGCCAAAAGAAGAGTAGATATCAAAGACAAGATATTGTATTATTCGTCCCAATAGAAAACAGAAAGTTATTGTTAAAATTGGAAAAAACGTCAATGTATTTTTTGATTTTTCTGCTAAAGGCTGGGGATTGCCGAACAGTACTCCCAGCATCAGTCCCATAACAATCAATGCCAGACTGTCTGCAATCGGATAAGTAATGCGATCGATGGCTGCCACATGAGGCAATGGCTCCCAAAGATAAACAATCCATATCACACTGCAGGCCAGACCATACTTCAGTCCCTGCAGTATGCGATTTCCATTTAATTGATTTTGTATGAGCAGAAATAGGGAAGCAATCAGGGAATAAGCAAAGATCCCATAGACAGTAAAGGCCAATGGCATTGTACCGTTCTGTGCAAAAACACTGGGTCCCAGAACCGTTTGTTCACCGGTCGGTATAAGAAGCTGGCCGATGATGCGAATCAAAGTAGCTGCAAGACCAATCAAAAGAATTTTTATTGTTTTCTTAATCATATTATTTCCTTTTGTATTTCCTGAAGGATTGGCTGTAATGTCTGAAAATCAATAAAATCTGCTTGTTTTCCATAAGTTTCGATAAATGCACGATTTTCTGCGGTCAGTTTTTCAAAAGCTGTCTTGCGGACAGATTGATAAAGCAGGGCCATCAATGCTTTATGGCCGACATTCAGCTTTTTGTAATCAATGGCTCCTCGCAGATGAAATATTTTTGTTTGATGCAGCAGTTTTTCCGGCAGCTGTTTCTGCAGGTTTGCATCGATGTTTTCTTGATTCTCTGAATCCTTCGGATCAGCCAGACCTACTGTAACAAGAATCAACTTAAACTCATCATGGACAGGAAAAAAACGCAGGGCTTTTTTTAGTCCCAGCACACCTCCTGCATATAAGCCGCCCAGATAGATAATGGTTTTCATCTCTGATAAATCCGGAAGCAGGTTATAACTGACAGCAGGAATACTTGTCTGTTCAGAGAGCTTTTCTGCATAGCGCTGAGTACTGCCATATTGACTGCCGTAAATAATGATTTGTTTCATAATTATCCTCCGAATCAATTATTTGTTTCCAGTGAGAAATAGCCTTGAAAAGGCAATGAATGATTGTGTCATAGAGTCTGAGTATTAAGAGAAATACACTTTTACATTTATTAGTTTATCGTGCCTGGCAGAAAGCAACTATCCTTTTTAAGTGAAATCTGCGTAAAATATATGTATGGAAGCACTGAATGAGATATAAAAAAACGGTACAGCAATAATAGTACCGTTCCAACTCTATTTTTGGGAGTTTTTTTTATTCAAAATCGGATTTTAATGTCTGAATGAATTGATTGAATGTTTCATGATTTAATTCAAAATAAATTTTGTTTTCTACTTTATGAACATGAACTAATTGGGCATCCACACAGGCATTTAAATGATAACTGATCGTAGAAGTCTTTAAGTTCATTGCTTTGGCAATTTCTGCCCCATAATAAGCTTTCGTTTTGATCATCTTCAAAATAGCGTATTTGCTTGGATCTGATAATAGTTTTAATATTTTTTCATTCTGTGAGGATTTTTTCTCTGAAAATACTACGATCATTGTCTTTATATCTTGTGTAAAGCCAATGGTAATCAATCCCTTTGTATCCGTATCATTCATTGAGAAAGAAAAAATAAAGGGTGCATAAGAAACAGGAATGATTTCAAGTTGGTCAAAATCATTATCTATTTGGACTCCCAGCATGGCCAGATAATCTCTAAGATCCTTTTGCGTTTCGGGCTGACTCCAATATTCATAGAAAGAGTTTAAATCAAATGAGGGCAGATAAGAGTGCATATGATCTAAGAAATCAATCAGCTGAGTGACAACATTGTCAAAATTCATGAAAGCACTCAAAACCTGATATCTTTCTTCATCATTGAGTTCACTGATGGATAAGGAATCTGTAAAGGGACATTGCTCATGAACATTTTCAAAATTAAAGCCGCGTTCCGTAATTGAAAATGCCGGAAAGGAAGATAAGCTGTATTGATGAAAACGATTCAGAATATTTTCTTTGGCTTGAGTGAAATCATCTGCATTGCAATCATAAAAACTTAATAACAGACAATTAGCCAGATTGGACTGAACATTGGCAAAAGTTCTGAAATACACCTGCATGTTTTCCGGCATATTTTCTCGAAATAACTGAATGCTTTTTTGACGCTTGGCTTCTGTCTCTGTATCTTGTGTTTCCTTTGATGTGCTGTTTTCATTGTTGACAGCCAGATTACAATATCCCAGTGTCTCAAATAATGGATCAAAATGTTTTCTTATCATAATTATTCACTTCCTACATCTATTCTATCAAATATTTTCTTAGTTTTCATAAAAATTGTAAAGCCGCAGCTTAATAAACTTGTTCCTATGAAAATGATTTCGATACGAAGGAAGGAAGTCAGAAATGAAACAATGAAGCTTCCGATTGGAATGGAACAGATTGCCACAGCATTGAAGATGGACATGACACGAGCCATATAATCCTGATCGATCATCTTAAGCAAAGCTACAGAATTGGCGGCACTCATCATGGCTAAGAAAAAGCCGAACAAAAAGCAGAAGATAATAATGGAGCCAAAAAATAAGAATGGAATATCTTTGATAGGAATGATAATGATACAGAAGGTCAGAAATAAGGAAATCATGATAAAAGAAATAAACATCAATACAGAAGTTTTCATTTTTTCAGTGAATTTCGGATAGACCAAAGATCCGCTGATCATGCCGATACTCAAGCTGACACCAATAATGGATAACACCTCACTGCCCATGCCGTATAGATCAGAAACTAATGCACTCTGCAGGGAATTGAAAGGAACTAAACAAATATTCATCACAGAAGCAATGATACAGTTGATAAGAATAGTGCTGTGCTTTTGAATGTAGCGCATGCCTTCTTTGAATTGATGAAGAACTGGCGGATGATCGGCAGTCTTTTGTATTTTCGGCATATGAATGCAGAAAATGATCAAAGCTGAAAGGAAGAAGGTCAAGGCATCAATGAAAATGGCCCAGCCAATCCCAATCAAACCGATGATGACACCGGCTGCAGCTGTTCCAATCAATTCTGTAACCTGTGAGAGTGAATTGGATAAAGAGGTTGCGTGAGCATACATATCTTTGGAAATGAGGGTTGTCACAACTGAAGAGCCGCAGGGCTGACGGAAGGCTTCAAGAGTAGAAATTAAAAAAGTAAATATCAATAGCATGTAAGGTTCTAATTTTTGCGTTAAGGTTAAAAAAGCAATCAAGGATACAAGGATCCCTCGGCCCAAATCGGTCAGCACCATGATCATTTTTTTATTTCTCTTTTCTACAAATGCACCGGCAAAAGGAGTAAAAAGAGCACTGGGAACAAAGTTAAGCCCAAAGTTTAAAGCAGATAAGGAGGCTGAAGATGAAATTTGATAAATCAGCCAGGTAAGGGCAATCGCATCAATGGAATCTCCAAAGCGGTTGATGATATTGGCACATAAAAGTTTCCTGTATTCTTTTTGTTTCAGAATGAATTTGAAATTGATCTTGTTTTTCATTGTATCACCTCTTGTTCGATAATAATCTAACATTATATTCGATATACGTCAATATATAATATTAGATAATTATCGAATATGTAAGTGAAAGAATTGTAATTGTACTGTTTTTTGGTTATGGTATAATAAAAAAAGAAAGGATTTGTGGCATTATGAGTAAGATATTAATAGTAGAAGATGATGAAGCAATTGCTTTAGGTTGTGAACATACATTAAGAAAAGAAGGATATGAAATCTTTGTTGCCAATAATGTGACTACGGCAAAAGATTATTTAAGCAGAAATTCTTATGACTGCTTGATCTTAGATTTGGGATTGCCGGATGGCAATGGATTTGAAGTGTGTGAATATGCAAAGGCACATGGAAATCCGGCAGTGATCTTTCTGACGGCCAGAGATGATGAAAATGATATTGTCTTTGGATTAGATATGGGCGGGGATGATTATATTACAAAGCCTTTTGGTCTGAAAGAATTTATCAGCCGTGTCAATGCGGTAATGCGCCGCAAAAACAATCATGTCAATCAGGAAAAGATCTTGACGCTGGGAGATCTGAAGATTTATTCATTGAAGGGGAAAGTATATAAAAATAATGAAGAAATCTTTTTGTCTGCCATGGAATATCGTCTGCTTTTAACGATTGCGACCAAAAAGGGAGAAATATTAAAACGTGAAGAGTTATTGGACAGTATTTGGGATATCGGCGGAGAATTTATCAATGACAATACATTGACCGTTTATATCAAACGACTGCGTGAAAAAATCGAAGATGATCCTCAGAACCCACGCTGTATTGAAACGATTCGCGGTATTGGCTATCGGGGAATAAAAGATGAATAATATGAAGGATAGGCGTTTGCGAAGAACGCTGATTCAAATGATAGCTGTGATGTGTGCAGCAATTGCTGCCGTGTTTTTTGTTGCACACTATGCTACAGTGAAGATCCAGCAGCAGAATGCTCAGCGCAATGCTCAGATTGTTGCTGTTGTCAGTGAGAAATATGATTTGTCACAGGAAGAAGTGATTGAGCTATTGCAGCAGGATTCCTTTGAACTGAGTGAACAGGGAGAGGAAATATTAGCGATGTATGGCATGGATTACAATGACAATAGCTTGATCGGCTCTTATAAGCAGATTGAATTTATGCTTATTTCAGTATTCTTGGTCTTAATTGTTTTATTCTGTATTGCCTTATTTTTATTGAATTATTGGTATCTTTTGGGATTGGATCATGCCATCGGCAATATCAGTGAATACATCAATCGTTTGTTAAATAAAGATTATGATCTGGATATCATTGATAATGATGAAGGCTCACTTTCTTCCTTGAAAAATGATATTTACAAAGTTACGGTCATGATGAAGGAACAAAATGAGGTCCTAAAACAAGATAAAATGTATTTGGCGAATAATCTGGCAGATATTTCTCATCAATTAAAGACACCTTTGACCAGTATGCTGATCATGTCCGATCTTTTGGAAAATGATGATCTGAGTCTAGAAGAACGCCGTAAGTTCTTAGGAGTCATCAAAAGTCAGCTGCATCGTATTGAATGGCTGGTATCTTCTTTGCTGAAGATGGCGAAGCTGGATGCCAAGACCATTGTCTTTAAGAAAGAGAGAATTCGTGCCCATCAGTTTTTAAATAAAGCGATTGAGCCTATTTTAATGCTGATGGAAGAAAAGCAGCAGCAGTTTATCATTGAGGGAGATAATCCAATCATGTGCTTTGATATTAACTGGACCAGTGAAGCTTTCGTCAATATCTTAAAAAACTGCAGTGAGCATACACAGGCAGGCGGCACGTTAAGAGCTGAAGTATTTGATACAGCCATGTATACAGAATTTATCTTGTCAGATAATGGGGAGGGAATTGATGCCAAAGATTTGCCGTTTATCTTTGAGCGATTTTATCGTGCTTCTAAAAGCAATTCTGACAGTGTGGGCATTGGTCTGGCAATGGCTTATTCAATTATTACAAGTCAAGAAGGAACTATTTCTGTGCGTTCGAAATTGAATGAAGGAACAGCTTTTTCAGTTCGCTTCTTTAAATAAAAGGTGAAACATGGAACTATTAAATGTAAAAAATCTGAATAAAATTTATCGCAAAAAGCATCAGGAAATTCATGCTTTGAAGGATGTCAATCTGACGGTGAAAAAAGGGGAATTTGTGGCAATTACCGGTGAAAGCGGCAGCGGAAAGAGTACACTGCTGCATATTATTGCGGGATTGGAAACACCGAATTCCGGAGAAGTCATCTTGGATAAAACTTCACTTTTTTCACTGAGTGATGATCAGCTGACTATTTTCAGACGCCGGCAGATTGGAATGGTATATCAGTTTTATAATCTGATACCGACTTTAACAGTCAAAGAAAATATACTTTTGCCATTGCTTTTGGATAATAAAGAAGTGGAACAAAGCTATTTGAATCAAATCATTGCTAATCTGCATATTGAACATGAATTGGATAGTTTTCCTTATGAATTATCCGGAGGACAGCAGCAGCGTGTGGCGATTGCCAGAGCTTTGATTCATCATCCTACTTTGGTATTGGCGGATGAACCGACCGGGAATCTGGACAGTATGAATACGAAAGAAATTATTGATTTGATCAAGCTGCTTTCGATTCGTCATGATACAACCATACTCATGATTACTCATGACATGGATATTGCTATGCAGGCGGATCGCATATATATTATGGATGAAGGAAGACTGAACCAGTTTGAGGAGTAAATATGAATATTCTGCGCCGTTATATCCAGCAAACATTGAGAACAAATAAGCAAAGGACTGCCTTATCTTTATTATCATTGATCTTGGCAACTGCTTTGCTTTTTTCAGTGACCTCACTTGTATTGGCGAGTTATCGCAGTGTCAATGCTTCTGTTGTACAATCCAGCGGCAATTATCATGTGGAATTTAAAAATGGAACTCAGGAGTTTGTGAATTATCTAGAGCATAATCTGAAAGTAGAATCTTTATTAAAGGTACAGCATTTGGGTTTATCTCCTTTAAATGATTCTTTTAATGAGGAAAGAACTTATCTCCAGGTATTGGGATATTCCAAAGAAGCTTTTCATGATCTCGGAATTGTGCTGACCGAAGGAAGATTGCCTGAAAATGATACAGAATGTGTTATCAGCGAAGCAATCATCAATGAAGCAAAGGTAGCGATGGATCTGCAGGAGGAGCGTTATTTTCAATTAGGATATCGTGTCAGTGAAGAAAATCGTTTGAATGATGAGGCTCCTTTAACCCTGAATGAACGATTTGTGATGGAAAATGGGACGACCATGAAAATTGTGGGAATCATCAGCGAACCTTCAATGGATGTGAGAAAACCTTATTATTCGGTATTGACCTTATTCAATGAATCAAATGCTTATCCGATGGATCTTTATCTGCGTTATCATGACTTGCGGACCATCAATGAAACTACAGAAGAATTAGCGGATATTTTTGCGGATGAATATGAAAGCTATGCATATAATGAACAGTTGATGGCTTTGAATATTTTTTCAATGACCGTCAGTGTGGATAATCATCTGCTTATATTTATCGGTGCCAGTATTGTCTTATTCTTATTGGTAACGATCTTGCTTGTGCGCAGCAGTTTTGCCAACACATATATCAATCGTGAAAAGCATCTGGCAATCTTAAAAAGCATCGGAGTTACAGAAAGACAGCGGCAAAGCATGGCTTTCTATGAAGGTTTTTTGATCTTATCATTGGCTTTGCCGTTAGGAATCTTGCTGGGAGTAGTCTTGCTGCAGACCAGTGTGCATACGATCAATCAGCTGTTGGCCGCCATTTCGGTCAATGCCATTCAGTTGTCTTTGCAGCATGAATGGATCATTGCCATCGGCAGTGTGTTGTTTGTTTTGGTTGTTGCCATCTTAAGTGTTCAGCATTCAGCCCATAAAGCTATGAAGAAAAGTGTTTCCAGTACACTGCATTCCAATGATGAAGTGCATAATATGCAGCGTTCTTATCTGAATTTGGAGAAAAAGGGAAATATTTATCTGAAATTGATCGGCAAACATATCCGTCAGAATTTTAAAGACTATGATATTGCTTTTCTGTCCGGTGTATTGATCATGACATTGGGATTGATGTTAAGCAGCGGTATGGCTTATTTCAGAGAAAGCGATTATCTGGATATCAATGAACATAATTATGATGTACAGGTCAAGGTAGAGAACTGGACATATCCGACAGCATTGATGACACAGCTCAAGCAGATGGAAGCCAGCAATACCGTATTGATCAGTGAAGTGATTGAGGCTCAATGCAATGACAATGAGAATATCTTGGATGAATATCTGCAGCAGTATGGCGAAGAAGGCTTTGTTTCGCTGCAGTTAGTCAGCTATGATGATCGTATATTAAAAAACTACATTGAAGAAAATAGTTTGATGTCTAGAGCAGAGATGAATGAAATGCTGGAAGGCGGGAATATCGCTATTTTATTGGGACAAGTGTATAATTCCGCAGAACAGCGCTTTTATGATCTGAGTGAAAGTGATGCTTTGAACGGTATTCTTTTGGAAAATGGTTCACAGCTTGCGATGAAGATAGTGGAAAGTGATGTATTGATTACTGGATTGTCCAGCAGAGAAATGCCTCAATTGATTATTTCTCGTACCTTGATGAATCAGCTTGTTGAGGAACTGAAGGGCATCAGAACCTTTATGGTGCATTATCAGTCCAATGACTCCAATCGGCTGGCACGTGACTTGAATTTGCTTGTGCAGGGAGAAAGTGTTTTGGACTATGATGTTGTGAATGCCAATGCAACACTCCAGCAGGGAAAAACAATTACCACTTTGCTTCAGCTCTTGACCTATGGTTATATTTTATGTATTGCTTTGATGATGGGCTTTGCGTCCATGTGTGCCGTTTCAACGAATTTTGAATATCGCAAATATGAGTTTATACTGTATCGCATTGTCGGTATGCGGATGAAAAATGTGAGACGTATGCTGGCAGCTGAATATTTGTTGTATTTTGTCAGTGTCTTTGCCTGTGCCTTGATTTGTTCGCAGTTATTGAATATGTTTGTCTATCATACTTTCTTTGCTTCCATTGGTTTGAAATTCTTTGTGCCGCGAAATATGATGCTGATCATGTTTGGAGCAGGAATATTGATTGGGATGCTGCTGATTTTGTTTGCTTCTTATAAAGTAAAACACTTCAGTTATCATCAGGGACTTAAAAATGAAATTTCATTGTTATAGGAGAAAGCTATGAAAATAAAAGGTGTAATATTTGATTTTAACGGAACTTTGTTTCAGGATACTTCTCTGCATATTGCTTCCTGGATTCAATTTCTTAAAGAGAAAAAGGGAATTGAAATAAATGAAGCAGAATTTATTGAAAAGATCTATGGCCGGGATAATATTCAGATCATCAAGACTTTTTTCAAAGAAATTCAGGATCAAAATGAATTAGAAGCATTATCAGAAGAAAAAGAACAGCTGTATCGTCAGCTGTGCCGGCAAAATAAGGATATGGTTCATTTGGTCAAAGGGGCAGAGAACTTTTTTGATCAATTGAAAGAAAATAAGATTCCTTTTACAATTGCCACAGGAGCCAATGTCGGAAATGTCAGATATTATTTTGAAGAATTTCATTTGGCTCAATGGTTTGACTGGAATCAAGTGATCTATGATGATGGCCGATTGCCGGGCAAACCAGATCCGACTGTTTATTTGCTAGCACTTGAAAAAATCGGGGTGAAAGCAGAAGATACCTTGGTATTTGAAGATTCACCGGCAGGTATCACAGCTGCAAAAAAAGCCGGAATCGACAGAATTATTCAGATTGGTGAGACTTCTTCAAGTACATTGGCTGATGGATGTGCACAGGATTTCAGTGATGCACTGCATTGGCTGCAGTAGTATGCTTTTTATGCATATCACATAATTCTTCTCAAGTATTAGACATTTGAAATGAATTGTTTTACAATACTCATGTAAAAAAATAAGGAAGTGGAAGACATGAAGATCATTGAAAATAAACAATTTGATGAAGAAAGAGCTTTGTATCACTTATGTGATGCCAAAGTGGTTCATTGTACATTTGCAGGGGAAAAAGATGGGGAATCCGTACTGAAGGAAGCACGTCAGATTCATGTAGACAATTGTTCCTTCTCTTTGCGTTACCCGATGTGGCATGTGGATACCTTTCATCTTATTCACTCCAGCATGGATGAATTCTCTCGTGCACCGATTTGGTATGCTAAAAACGGTGTGATTGAAAACAGTCAGCTGCACTGCATCAAGGCTGTACGTGAATGCCAAGATATTACAATTAAGGGCAGTGATATTGATTCTGCGGAATTTGGCTGGAAGAGTGAAAACATTGCATTGGAAGATACAAAGATCAATGCGGAGTATTTATTTTTGGATTCTAAGCATGTATCTTTGAAAAATGTGGATATGAAAGGGAAATATTCTTTTCAGTATATGAAAGATCTGGTCATTGAAGATAGTTATCTGGATACAAAGGATGCTTTCTGGCACAGCAAGAATGTAACGGTCAGAAATTCTACTGTCAAAGGAGAATACCTGGGATGGTTTTCGGATGGCTTAACTTTGATTGATTGTCATATCATCGGCACACAGCCTTTATGCTATTGCAAAAATTTAAAGCTTATCAATTGTACAATGGAGGCTTGTGACCTATCTTTTGAATATTCTGATGTAGAGGCAGAGATTCAGGGATCCATTGATTCTGTCAAAAATCCAAGATCAGGTAAGATTATTTGTGATGATGTCAAAGAAATCATCATGGAAGATGCGGTTATGGAATGTCAGGGAGAAGTGATCCTGCGTCAAAAAGACTAGTATTTTAATTGTTATACAACGTACAGCTTGTGCATATTCAGTTATGCTGGGCTGCATTTTTTTAAGAGATACAGTGTTTTCAATTGAATAAAGAAAAAGAACTTTGATCAATGCATAGCTATATGAATCATAAACAAAATGGCTCTCATATCACTGATGTGATAAAAGAGCCATTTCATTTTATATCCTATCGCCTGAATCAATGAGTTCCAATGCAATAGTTTCAGGATGTGAGGTATCTAACTCAAATTTCAGCTGTCGTTTTCTGATTTCCTTAGATGTTCGATCATCGGAGGTAATAGAATAAAACATCAAGATCTTTAAAGTATTTTGTTCTTGATCATAGGTAGCTGCTCCGAATTGTTCATCTAATGTATACAAAGAATTATCTTCTAATTCAGCCCATATGCCGGTATTTGTACTTTCTTCTGGATCTAATGAACCCGAATCGATAAAGGTAATTGTCGCTTCATTATAGTATAAAATCAGCTGATACATCACATCTACAATATCATCATTCACAGAAATATTATCATGAACTTCAATAATATTCATTCCTGTCGGCTGATCAATCTGACGAACTCGATAAGTAATGCTTTCTTCTTTGACGGAACATCCCCAAAGAATTGTCATCAGCAATAAATAGATTATTATTTTTCTTGGTTTCATATTTTTTTCCTGTTTTGAATTGGATATGATTGCAGCATAACGGAGACAGATATTCTTTAATTCTAATGTAAACGATATATCCTGAAAAATCAATTCATCTATTTAAAATAGTTCTTCTTTTTATATTTGCTTTATTATATCGAGATTGTTAGAGAAAATTCTTTTATTGATTGTTCTGCATCAAGATGTGCGGTACACAGTTTTTGATGGTAGCGGCGATTTCTGTTTCACTGATCTTGCAGTCAGTATCTACCCAATGCTTCAAGGTCATGGTAAATCCAGCCTGAAAGTTAATCAGATAATAGAGTATTTCTTCCTCATTATGAATACCGGCTTGATGACAGAGCTGTTCAATGATCTTCCACATTTGTTCGTAGCCTTGTTTCAACGGAAATGATTTTCTTATCTGAAGATTGATTTTATAGAAGTATTTATGTTTTTTGATATGTTTTAACAATTAAGTAAAAATTAATTGAACACATAAATCTGGTGTCAATTTTATTTGGCTGACACCAGATTTGACTTTTTTTGATTGAATAAAATATCAAACAAATCAGTGTATTGTCTGTGATATGTACAATTATATTCAAATTTTTTAAAAATGATATCGAAATATCTTGCAAAAATCTTCAAAATGTTTTAATATATATGAGCACACGCCCGAGTGGTGAAATTGGTAGACGCAACGGACTCAAAATCCGTCGGTAGCAATACTGTGCCGGTTCGAGTCCGGCCTCGGGCACCAATTGTCAATGAAAGCCTTTGAATAAAGGGCTTTTTTCATATATAAGTTTGAAATGTCGAAGTTTTGGTGTATTTTTTTGCAGTTGTATAAATGAAATTCAATCTTATAAAAGTAATTTTTAATATTGCTTTCTTAGATTTCAATATTAAAATGAATGTATTTTGGGGGATAACTTATGAAATTGATCTTCAAGTATTTTAGGGAAGCGATGAATCACTATCGGAATGCATTCCTCTTATCTTTAGTTTTGATTTTGTTAGTCAGTGCCGGAAATATGTTGATTCTGTTTTTGATGATTTGATCAGTCAGGAATGGAAAATAGGAATTCATAAGATTGATGTAAAATAAGTGTGAAAAAGAAAGGTGAATCAAAAATCATCTTTCTTTATTTTTTTTGTAACGTTTTTATACTTTTGCGGTACTAACTGTGCACAAAGAAATAAGCCCTAAATGAAACCGGTAAATTATATGCATGGAAAAAGGAGGCTGAATATGAAAAAGGGATTCAGAAATTTATTATTTGCGCTGGTTTGTTTAGGGATGACAATCAACCAAATGTCGCAAAGCACAGAGGCATATGTTTTGCAGGAAGAAATAGATATAGATACTGTTGAAATAGTCTCGCATCAGAGTGTACTGGAGGATGGCAGTTCTGTGCTGCTGGAACCCGAAATGCAGGAGAATGGATGGACTGCTGTGAGGGTGATCAATCCAGATGGGACAGTTTCATTAGGCAATCGAGGAAATTATCTGGCTCCATGCAATGGCGTATATGAATTTATTTTTGTTTACAGCAAAGAAGGAAAAATAGAAGAATATAAACATTTGGAAATCGTGTTAGATTCAAATCGTATGAATGATGGAAATCAGCCTTCCAAAGCAAATGGGTGGTTATTTGAAAACAAAGAGATAAGTTTGTTTGGCGCTGGTCAGCCTTCCAGCGGAATCCTTTATACAAAATTATATCCTTATAAGGTAACAGTAGATGGTCAGAACATGGGACCGGGAAATGCACATTATGTGGCTTATATGCAGGATGAGGATTCGTGGGCGGTGTATTGCTTGGAGCCTGAAATGACAGCGGGTACGAATTTTTCTCAATATGAACATACAATGCTGAGCGACAGCAGTGATACTGTAAAGGGAAAAGGTAATATAGAAGTAGCTCAAAGAGATCTTGCGTTGACTTGGTATTATACCAATGTCATGTACAAAGATTCAGGATTAAATTTATCAGGGGATGAATGGGTATTCGTTTGTCAGATCATGATCTGGGATAAACTGGGATATTCCATCAGCAATTATGATTCTAAGTTCCAAGCTGCCATTGATTGGGTAGAAGATAAGATTGCTTCTCACAGCAGCGTACTTCAAGCAGATTATGATGATCAATTATTGATCTGGGAAAATGATCCTTGGGTTAGTGATGTAGAAACAGTTTATGGAACGGGCGGTACTTGTGATGAAACCGGAAGATGTACAGGCGGTTATCTTTCTGTTGATGGTGAAGTCAACTCAACAGGAAAATATGTTCCTTTTGATTGGAAGACACAAGTGGCTAGTTTTGGTGATCCAAAATATGTTTGGGGTGATGATGCGGTCTTTACCATTGAAGATCAAGAAGATGAAAATGGTGTGACACATAAGGTCTTGACCGGTGCCACAGGCGGAACGATCTCCATCAAGCATTGCGATGAGGATCTCAAGGATCTGATGAAAGGCTTAGCTGAATACTCCAGCAATAAAATCAATGTATCTTTTGATAAAGATAGAGATGGCAATTGGATTTATTCCTTTAAACGAAGTGCTTCATTGGAAGGTAATGAAGTGTATGCGATGTCCTTGACAGATTCTGTCAATATTGGATCTTCGATTGAATATCAGGCAGGGCCTGAATTGCAAGAATTGATGCAATTCACATTGCCTTTGGAGCTGGTCAAGATGATCAAGATCCAGTTCTCAGAAGAGCCGGGGGCAACTCCTAGTGATGAGGACGAAAAGCCAAAACCAGAAAAGAAGAATCTTGTCGCACCGATGCTGATCAAACAGGATCTGGACGGTAACGATCAAGATGGTACTCATTTCCCAATCGAAGGGGCAACGTTTACATTCCATGCAGGTGAAACCTATGAATTGCATTATGTATGGACAAAAGAAGTAAGTGTTTATCGCTGCACCGGCTCTGGTGACAATGAAGTTTGTGGATGGGAAGATGAAGAACCAACTGAAGGTAAGGATAAAGAAACAGTATGGGCAAAAGATGATGAGGTCATGGACTCTCAGACAACTCCTGCTAATGGCAAGATCGACACAACTCCGATCATTCAGAATTACTATGATGCCTTTGATGCATTGTGGGCAGAGATCCAAGATGAATATGCAGAAAAAAGTAGTAATGAGTCCATCGCTGGTGAACGTGAAGTAACCTATACTGTGGAACTGGATCCAGAATATGTGGAAACAGAAGGTGTCGGATGGGCTGGCGGTGAGTTCTATGCCATGGAACCACATACATCAGAAAACACTTGTAATTCGCAGCCATCAGGCGGTTATACATGTTCTGCGGATTATGATGGTTATCTGAATCTGGATAAATGGGAAAAGATCCGTTTTACGATCAGTGAAGATAACTCAGGTGCAGATCAGCTTGCATTGATCCATTACAATGCAAGACAAAAAGGACGTTTCACTGTTCACAAGGTAGATGGTGAAACAAGCTATCTCAACCACAGCAATACCCATGAACCGCAAGGGGATGGCTACTTCTATGGTGCAGTCTATGTCGTTACTGCAAGAAGTCCGATCGTCCTGCATGATGGTACGATCGCCAAATCAGAATTTACAGGCAATGATCTTGTTGCCGGAGAAGTCGCTGATGTGCTTGTCATGACACAGACTCCGGATGGCTCTTTGAACAATATCTCAACGGCAACGACACAGATGCTGGAATTAGGGGAATATGCGATTCAAGAAGTCCGATCATCAGGAGTCTATCAGGAAGAACTGCCGCTTGTCTTCAATGATGAAGATGGTCTGTGGCATGTCGATCCTGCTCATGCTGATGAAGTCTTAGCAAAATTAAAAGACAAGGAAAGTGCTTATTATCAATTCGATTATGAAAAAGCAACTCAGCTCTATAATGCAGGTGTGATCCCGACAGATTCACCGGATGGCGGATATTGGTATCTGAATTATACCAATGGATTGGTAAATACAACTAACCCAGACTTTGTTGGCGGTCAGACAGTGAATGTAGATATCAAATATGTAGGAGAAGACAGTGCTTATAATGAAGTAGTACCGAATGATGGTGTTGTCAATGAAGGCAATGATGCAGTCTTGACAAGAAATGCCAATGGGGAGACTGAAACTCATACAATGCCGCCGATCAATTTCTCGATCGCCAGAGGACATTCTTATACCTTGACCAAGAACAGCGGTCTGGATTATGCCAACAGTGTTCAGAAAGGACACTTGCAGTTCAAGAAGATCCTGACTCAGACCGTAGATATGGGAAGCAATGAAGATGGCAATATCGATGATAACAATAATATTGCCGGTGAAGATATCTACTTTGGTATCTATCTGAACTCTAAGAATGATCAGATTGCCGATACAACTGCCGAAGATGGAAAACTTCCAGATATCTATTTTGCTGGAACACGCATGGATGGCATGAAGTATGTCACAGATGAAAATGGATATTTCATCTATTACGTCGATCCAAGCGGTGATGATGTCATCGGTGAAGAAGAAGATGGTGATGCACACGAAGATTATCGTTTAGCTACTGCCGAAGAAATTGCAAACAATCAAGGACTTGTCATGATCAGTGCTGATGGTACTGCAACAGGTGCAGGATTCAGACCGGCAGAAGAATACTATGAAGAAGTACGTATCAATGATGATGCAGAAGGAAATTATTATCACTATGAAAAGAGAAATACCTATGTGAATCCAACTGCTGATCGTCAAGGATTGACCGATGCGAATCTTTCTGATAAGTCCTTATACATGGTATTGAAGACAGACAGTAAAGGAAATGCCGGAACGAATCGTCCGGAAACGATCGTTTGGGCAAACTATGCCGCATTGTTCAATACAGGCAATGCCAATAGCTATGGTGATTTTGATTATGGTTATGAATATGCCAATCCATATGATAAGTCACATGTAGAAGTATTGGCTTACTTGCAGCAAACAGGTCTTCCATTACCTTATGGTACTTATACAGTAGTGGAATTATCCGCACCTGTTGGATATGAAAGAGTTTCTTGGGAAGCTGAGATCACCAAGAACCTGACCACTTATGATATCAATGAAGATTCCACAGTTTGGGAATTGGGTATCGAAAGATCAACAACTACTGATATAGTAGATCACTTGAGTGATACAACTGAACCTAGCGGCTGGACTTCTCAACAGGATCGTGTAGGAGGAATCGGAACTAAAGATGATGAAACATGGGTTAATAAACAATTCCATATCTTCTCTGATTATGTTTCTACTTCCAGATATGTAGGAAGCAATATCGAAGATAAGCTGAATCGTCAATACTTGCAGATCTTGAAGAAAGATAGTGAGACCGGACAATTGATCACAGAATCCTTTGCGATATTCAGGATCTTCCAATGGAATCCTAACTTGAATCTGGAAGATACCTATAAGCACATCTTATTCAATGGTATCGTCAATGGCGAAGCAACAGTAGAAGCTGTCTATCGTTATCCAAGTGATACAGATGATGGCTGCCGTGGTGTAGGTGCAGAATGGAACAACGGTTGGTGCGAATATGGCATCGATGATACATATCGTGATGAAAATGGTCTTGATAGTGTCATTGGTGAATGGGTAGCAATCGATGGGATCACAAAATGGACAACAGATAACCAAGGACAGATCATATTGGAAGAACCATTGCCTGCTGGAAGCTATTCTTTGGCAGAGATCATTGCACCTGAAGGATATAACCTGCACAAGGAAGGTATCTTATTCGATATCGCTGCCGATGATAACCTGCATGATCCAAATGATCAACCGATGGTGGAAGTACCGCTCAAGAATGCAGACGGAAGCTTTGTCTGTGCAGAGGATAAACCAAACTGCAATGATCCTCAATCACCGGATTATGCTATTGATGAAAATGGCGATGTGATCTTGGATCATGTTGAAACACAATGGGTCGATAAATATCTGACAGTGGTATTTGAAGTAGAGAACATTCCGCAGAAAGGTGTCATCGGTATCGAGAAACGAGGAACGATCTTTGATGGCTTTGAAGCTTATACCGATGAAAGAACAGGCATGATCGGCTGGAAGCCTGTATGGAAAGAAGACAGCTTGGTTCCATTCAATACAGTCTTTGAGGTATATGCCGCAGAAGATATCGTACTCAATGGAGATATCAAATATACAGCCAATGAACTGGTCGATACGATCACTACCGATGAAGATGGTCATGGTCTATCAAAACAGCTTTATTTAGGCAAATATTATGTCATTGAAAAAGAAAGTCCGCATGGATATCTGACCAATGGAGAACGGATGGACGTGGAATTGACCTATGATATGCAATTATCATTGATCTTCCCAGAATTCTTGCAGCTGAACAATGATCGTCAGAGATTTGAGATCGAGATATTGAAGAGCGATGAAGATGGAAGACCATTGGGCAATGCCGTGTTCGGCATCTTTGCAGCGGAAGAACTGCCATCCTTCAATGATGATACGATCCCAGATGAAGATGTCGATGATGAATTCACTCGTGATCCAGAGGAAGAAGATGGAGAATGGACAAAAGACGGCAAGAAGAAGGTTGCTCCTGTTCATGATCAGAGGGTGAGCGAAGATGAATTTGCATCTTGGTATGAGTATGAGGTTATCTCACATCAAAATGGAGATACAACGATATATGAAGGTATCAAGATCACAGGACTCAAGAACAGTGATATCAAGGCATTGGAAGTACCGGCAGTTGTTGAGATGAATGACGGAAAAGAATTATTCGTTATTGAGATTGGTGAAAGTGCGTTTGCGGACATGGGATTATTGACCATCAGTTTACCTGAGACCTTATTGAAGGTAAACGGATTGGCATTTGCAAATAATCTGGATCTGGTATGGATAAGATTCTATGAAAGCTTCTTAGATTATGAACCCTACTATGAAACAGAAGAAGAGATCGATGTCAATGAAGGTGAATATGTGCAGCCAGATCCAAGTGAACCAATTGATCCTGACTTTGGAGTAGATCCAATTGATCCTCCAACGGATGGTACAGAAACAGGCGATGGTGAAACAGAAATCCCTGAGACACCAGAAGATGGAGCAGATACAGGGAATGAAGAAACTGATATTCCTACTGATGAAACAGGAGATACAGAAGAATCAGAAACACCAACAGTTCCAGAAGAAGGCGGAGCAGCGATCAATCTATTACGTTTCTCAGCAGTAACATATCTGAATGAAACTATTGATAACAATACAGAAGTATCAGAAACACCAACAGTTCCAGAAGAAGGTACAGGAACGAAAACACCTGATGGCGAACAACCAACTGATCCAGAGGAAAATATTGATGATGGCTACCTAATTATGGGTGATCTTCGATTTGATTTTGACAGCAGTGCATTGAATGGATGCTATAACTTCCGTTACTTTGTAGCTTCTTCAGCTAATTTCGATCGATTCGATGGAGCTTATGTTGATGGCAGTGATGAACCAGAAGCATTAGAAGATGGTTACTTTGTTTATGACATTACGCTTGATCAGATCCGTTTGATCAATGAGGGCGAAGCAGCTTATGCCATGAGCGGATTCCCATTGTTTGAAGAATACACGGTAGATGAATTGGATCCTGGCTTTGGTGTAGATCCTGATCAGATCACAGAAGATGGTGATAAGCAGACAACAATTCCTGCTGATTCATTATTAGAGATCGTTGTAACTGACAGTCAAGGACGTGCCGTCACATCCTTTGATTATCCGGAAGGAAAATACTACATTCGTGAGATCGATGCACCTGATGGATATTACATCAATTACGATGTCTGGGAAGTTGAGTTAGCGCATGATGGCAGTGAAGCTCCAGTATTGAGAGTGGCAGCGAATAATGGAACTCCGATCGTTGATGAAAAGATTCCGGAAGAACCAGAAGAACTGGAAGAACCATGGGAGCCAACACCAACGATAGATTCCTTGATAGTACGCTTGAACAAGGAAATGGAAGGCAACTTGGAAGATGCATGGAGAGATGTAGAATTTGGTATCTTTGCAGCAGAAGACATCTATGTAGGAAGAAACAATCCACGTTTGGTCTATGAAGAAGACGAAATGCTGACGAGCGGACACATCGATCGTGACGGAGAATTCAATGTATTATTGACAGAAGATGAATTCAGATTGGCCGATGGATGTTATTATGTCATGGAAATTGCCACAAATGAAAACTATGTCTTAGATGATACGAAATGGTATTTTGACTATGACCGCTCTGAAGATGGACGTCATGCAGTAGTTTACATCAATGGCGGTGAACCAATCGTCAATGAATTGAAAAAGATATCTATTCAATTGGAAAAGATTGATGCAATCCATCCAAATTTATTTTTAGAGGGGGCTAAGTTTGTATTGATGGATGATGACGGAAATACTCTTCATGAATCTCATGCAACTGATCATCAAGGAAGAACTTACTTTGATCATTTGTCCGAAGGAGTTTATTATTTGAAAGAAATTCAAGCACCTTCAGGATATGAATTGGATGAAGTGATTCGTGTGTTAGAAATCACATTTGAAGATAATCGATGGAGTGTGTACATCGATAATGAAAAACTGGGTTATAATCGAACTCGTCAATCTTATGTGTATCAATGGGGGAATACACAAAAGAAAGAAATATTGGATGATACACCGAATACAGGCGTTTATTTTCAAACTGCTGGAAAGTATTTCACTTTGTTTTTCTTAGTTTCTTCTTTCGTTCTGATTTGTTATTTGAAAAAGCAGTAGTATTTCTTGTGATTATCCTCTATAATGAGCAGTAACAGAAAGGGAATTTATAATGGGGTTACTGTAAAAATATGGAAAATAATGAATTAAGAAATGCTTTGCTTGAGCATCGTTTGGATGATGCTTTACGGAATTGCTGTGCAGAAGAAAATGTATCTTCAGAAATTGAACGCTATACTTGCTTGCTGGAAAAAGCGGTGAATCAGTTTGGTGAGGGGGACTATGCTTTATTCAGTGCTCCGGGAAGAAGTGAAATCGGCGGCAATCATACAGATCATCAGCGCGGGAAGGTGCTGGGTGCGGCTTTGAGTGTAGATATTGCAGCTGTTGTGAAAAAATGTGAAGGTGTTGTGGAATTTATTTCTGAAGGATTTCAGATACCGCCGATTGATTTAAATGATTTGAGTTTTCGAGAAGAAGAGAAAAATACATCTTTGTCATTGATCAAAGGAATCTTGGCCAGAATGAAAGAATTGGGTTATCATATCGGCGGCTTTCAAGCCTACAGTGATTCCAAGGTTCCTCAAGGATTTGGTTTGTCCAGCAGTGCTTGCTTTGAAGTTTTGATCGGTAAGATCATCTCTTGTCTTTATAATGAAGATCGATTGGATCCGATAATGCTTGCTAAGATTGGTCAATATGCGGAGAATACTTATTTTGGTAAACCATGCGGACTATTGGATCAAATGGTATGTGCTGTCGGAGGCTTTGTATTTATTGATTTTAAAGACCCAAAAATTCCGTTGGTAGAGACGATTGATTATGATTTTTCCGCATACGGCTATTCCTTGTGCTTGGTGAATACACAGGGAAGTCATGCACATTTGTCTTCTGAATATGCAAAAATGCCGGAAGAAATGAAACAAGTCGCACATTTGCTGGGAAAAGAAGTATTGAGTGAATGTTCAAAAGAGGAGGTGCTTTCAAATATTTCACAGCTACGCTGTGCTTTGGAAAATGATCGTGCTTTGCTGAGAGCCTTTCATTTCTTTGATGAAACAAAGCGGGCAAAAGAAGAATCAGATGCTTTAAAAAGTAAAAATATAGATAAGTTTTTCCAGCTTATTCTGGCATCCGGTAATTCTTCATATATGTATCTGCAGAATGTTTACTTGGCCAGTGATGTTTTTCATCAGCCGCTGTCATTAGCTTTATGTCTGTCTGAACAAATATTAAGAAATAAGGGGGCTTGGCGAGTCCACGGGGGAGGATTGGCCGGCACAATTCAAGCATTTGTACCGAATGATTTGCTTGATTCCTACGTTCAATTGATGGAAAAGGTTTATGGGAAAAATGCATGTTTCGCAGTTAAAATTCGAAATTGCGGCGTTGTCCGAATTGCTTAAAACACCTGAAAATAGGTGTTTTTTGTTGCTTTATGTCGAGTGCAGCTAATGAAAGAGAAATGACTTGTATTTTCAGTGAATATCAATTGTAAATGGGGGATATAAAGCGTATGATGTGGGCGTATATTGAATATACAAGGAGGAACATGTTCTATGAAAAAGTTTTTATCAGTATTGACGATAGGCTTTATTTTATTGAATGCAGCAGCATGTAACAATGAGGGAGAGAGCGTTGAAGGACCTGAAGAAATCAATGTCGGTGTTGCCATCTATCAGTATGATGACAATTTTATGACATTATATCGCGGAGAAATTGAACGTTATTTTGATGAATTATCAAATGAAGAAGTAGAATATAAGGTAACTGTAACTGATGGAAAAAATGATCAGGCGGAACAAGCCGCTCAGATCGATAATTTTATTACACAGGGCATGGATGTTATGATCATTAATTTAGTTCAGACAACCAGTGCTTCTACAATTATTGACAAATGTGAGGAAAGCGGCATTCCATGTATTTTCATTAACCGTGAACCATCTGAAAGTGATATGACAAGTGTCGGAGCTGAATATGCCGGTAAGATGACATATGTAGGAGCTGATGCCAGACAGTCAGGAAGATATCAAGGTGAAATTATTGCGGATCTGGATGACAAAGGTGATTTGAACGGTGATGGCAAATTGAATTATGTCATGGTCGTTGGTGATCCTGAAAATGTAGATGCGAAATATCGTACTCAGTATTCAATTGAACAATATATCGAAACAAGCGGTTTGGAAGTCAACAAGCTTGTGGAAGAACGCGGAGACTGGAAGCAGGAAAGAGGCAATGAAATCGTTGCGAATGCATTGGCTCAATACGGTGAAGAAATCGAAGTTGTTTTCTGCAACAATGATGGTATGGCGCTAGGTGCTAAGCAGGCCATTGATGCAGCCGGAAGAATCGTTGGGGAAGACATTTATTTAGTAGGTGTAGATGCTTTGGATGAAGTAGTGGATTTAGTTGAAAAGGGAGAAATGACAGGAACTGTATTAAATGATCATATCGGACAGTCAAATAAAGCAGTAGATATGGCGATTGATGCACTTAATGGTGAAAAACTGGACACTTATTACTGGATTGACTACGTGAAAGTAACAAAATAAATGAAATATGGGGTGTGCATATCTTGCACACTTCATTCAGAAATGAGGACATAATATGAGTGAATATTTACTGCAGATGAAGGATATATGCAAATCATTTCCGGGTGTGAAAGCACTGGATCATGTTTCCTTCAATGTAAAAAGCGGTACGGTTCATGCGTTGATGGGAGAAAACGGTGCAGGAAAGAGCACTTTAATGAAATGCTTGTTCGGCATTTATAAAAAAGATCAGGGAGATATACTTCTTGATGGGCAGATCATTGAAATCAAATCATCGCAGGATGCACTCAGGCATGGCATTGCCATGGTACATCAGGAATTACAGCCGATATTAGAAAGAAGTATTGCAGAAAATCTTTTTTGCGGAAGATATCCGCTGAAAAAGATTAGAGGGATCAAGATTGTGGATCATCAAGTCATGATGAATGAAACAAAAAAATTGCTGGAGAAAGTAAATTTATCTGAATTTGATCCGAAAATGAAATTATCCTCATTGTCTTTATCACAAATGCAGTCGGTAGAAATTGCTAAAGCTGTTTCCTATCAGGCAAAAGTAGTGATCATGGATGAACCAACTTCTTCTTTGACAGAAAATGAAGTGAATAATTTATTTGCCATTATTCAAAATTTAAAAGCTATGGGCTGTGCTATCATTTATATTTCGCATAAGATGGAAGAAATACTGAAAATCTCTGATGAGGTCACTGTCATGCGGGATGGCATCAGTGTCGGAACTTGGCGGGCATGTGAACTGACAACTGAATTATTGATTGCCAAAATGGTCGGCAGGGAATTAACGAATCGATTTCCGGCCAGTCAATCCATTTTAGGTGAAGCGGTGCTGCAGGTAGAAGGATTATCCAGTATTCATGAAGCTTCCTTTCAAGATGTTTCGTTCACTTTGAGAAAAGGCGAAATATTGGGAATCGGCGGTTTAGTCGGGGCTCAGCGCAGTGAATTGATGGAAGGCTTGTTTGGACTTCGTTCATTATCCAAAGGGAAAATTATATATCATGGTGAAGAAATCAAAATCAAAAGTCCTAAAGATGCCATTCAAAAAGGACTGGCATTGCTGACAGAGGATCGCCGAGCTACCGGAATCTTCGGTGTATTGTCGATCATGGATAATGTTGCGATTGCTTCATTGCCGAATTATTTGGATCATGGATTCATCTTGAATTATAAGAAATTAGAAAATGTAGTCCAGCAAAATATCAATAAACTGCAGATCAAAGCACCTAGCTCCCGATCATTGATTCATACCTTATCCGGAGGCAATCAGCAAAAAGTGATCATTGCTCGATGGCTGGCCAATGAACCTGATGTTTTGATCTTGGATGAACCTACCCGCGGAATTGATGTAGGGGCCAAATATGAAATATATACAATTATGAGAGAACTGAGCCAGCAAGGAAAAAGCATCATTATGATTTCTTCAGAAATGAGTGAATTACTCGGGATGTCAGATGTGATCATGGTCATGAAAGAAGGAAGAGTCAGCGGTTTTGTCCAGCAAAAAGAAGCAACTCAGGAAATTATCATGAGCTTGGCTGCTCAGTTATAGGAAGAAATCATGAAAAATCAAACAAAAAATTATATTCAGAAAGGATTTAGTTTTGCCTCCAATAATGCGATTATCCTGCTTTTGCTTGTGTTGGTTTTATATGTTGGCCTTACACAGAAAAATTTCTTTAGCGGACGTAATTTCAATAATATTTCACTGACAACTTCCATTCGTTTTCTGGTTGCTTTGGGAGTCAGCGGTACTTTGATTACGAAAGGAACCGATTTATCGGCTGGGCGGATTATTGGATTGGGAGGAGTATTGGCTTGTACTTTGCTTCAAAGAAGTGACTATTCTTCTAAGTTTTTCCCCATGCTGCCTGAATTGCCGATATGGGCAGTCTTGCTTTTTGTCTTGCTGCTGTGTGCTTTGATAGGATTGGCCAATGGTTTTATCATTGCCAAACTGCATGTACCGCCGTTTCTGGCTACATTGGGCATGCAGACCATCGTTTATGGTGCCAATCAAGTATATTCAGGCAGTGATCCTATCGGCGGTTTAGTCAATGACTATACAGATGTTGTCGGTTATTTTGACTTAGGTTTTTATGAATTGCCGTTCCTTTTGTGCATTGCTGTAGTCATGGGCATCTTGATGTGGTTCTTGTATAATAAAACAACCCATGGAAAGAATATGTATGCTATCGGCGGCAATGAATTGGCGGCTGAAGTGAGCGGCGTCAATACTAAACGTTCAAAGATGATCATTTATGCTTTAGCCGGTGCTATGTATGGGATGGCCGGTTTCTTGCTGGCTGCAAAATCCGGCGGTGCTTCTGTCAATCTAGGGCAGGGCTATGAATTGGAAGCGATTGCTGCCTGTACGATCGGCGGTGTATCCACTACCGGCGGAGTCGGAAAGATTTCCGGTATTTTATTAGGAGTATTAGTATTTGAATTATTAAAGACTTCACTGCAATTTTTAGGCATTGATCCTTCTCTGCAGTTTGTTGCTCAGGGGATTGTTATCATTGTAGCTGTTGCATTGGATATTCGTAAATACACTTTGAAAAGATAAGAAAAAGCTATGAAAACTCATTGAGCCTTCATAGCCTTTTTTATACTATATGTAATTCTTCCATAAATATCGGAACTTCTTTTTCCCAGCTTTCTTCAGAATGATGTCCATGTTCCATACAATGTGGATACACCTTCGCATTCTTCTTGGTCAAAAGACGGCATACTTTCAGATTTTCTTCGGTGCCGATACTTAAAGCTCTTTTAGTTCGCCATTCATGACGTCCCCAACTGATGTAAAAAGTACTGTTAGATAAATCTTCGCTCTTTTCAATATCTGCCAGCAATCTTTTCAATACATGAGTGTAATAAGGAGACAGACAAGCAGCTTTGGAATACACATGCGGGTAAATGGCTCCGCCATAAATTGCCATCAGACCGCCCATACTGCTGCCGCCGATCAAGGTATGTTCACTCTCCGGAAGAGTCGGATATTTTTCATCAATGTAGGGCTTTAAACCATGAACCATCCATTCAAAAAGCTCCTTGCCGCAGGCATCTACCTGTCCCCAATAATTATCGCTGAAACTGTAGGGGGAAAACTCACACAGACGCAGATTTCCTTCGTGATTGCATTCCAGTCCGACAATGATAGCACGATAATTCATGAATTCAAAGGTTTCTTTCATTCCCCAACTTCTTCCGTAGGTAGCCTCTTCATCCAAGAAAAGATTATGTCCGTCAAACATATACAAAACAGGAAATCTTTCATTGTCTTTTCGATCATCCGGCATATAAATATGCAGTGTTCTGCTGCTGTCTGCCATAGGTAGATATATATCTTCTTTTATTAACATGTCTTCACTCCTAAACAAGCTTATCAATAAAATATGGGAATTGTTTGAGCCACCATGGCCAGTCATGGCAGACATCATAGCCCCAGAAATCAATCCATACCGGAACATTCAAACGGGCAAATTGTTCACGCAGAAGATTGCCGTCTTTGCAGGATTCTTCTTCCCATGCTCCCTGTCCGCAGCAGATGATGATATCGCAGTGACGATACTTTTCAACATAAGGATGATAAGGATCCATCTGGCTTAAATAATCTGTCGGTGAATTATGATAGATGAGCGGATCGTTGTAATTCTGGAAAAAATAGCTGGCATGATATAAACCACTCAGACATAAGGTTGTGTCAAAAATATCTGGTCGGCGCAATAAAAAGTTCAAGGAGTGATAGGCTCCCATACTGGCTCCTGTCGTCATGACCTTTCCTTGATAATCTTCCTGTGCGGTTTCATTATGAATCTGATACAGACGAGGAATAAACTCTTCACAGACATAGTTAAACCATTGTTCATGAATCAAAATACGTTTGTGCTGATCACCCCATGTATCACTCCAAGATTCTTTATCTGCACATTGAATGCAGAACAGCTGAATTCTTCCTTGTTCAATCTTATCGGCTATTGTATCAATCATTCCACGGTCTTCAAAATCATAGAATTGGCCATCTTGACAAGGAAAGACAACACAGGGCTTACCGGCATGTCCATAAACTTTGAATTCCATTTCCCGATCTAAATTATAGCTGTATTCTTTAAAATATTTTACAAACATGATTTTCTAACCTTTCTGTTTCAATACATCCATGGCAAAATCTTTGACTTCCTGTTCTGTTTCAAAGACAGCCATAAAGGCATCATTGCCCATTGCCGCAGAGAAAATATCCGGCATACGTTCAAACAAACGAATATGATCTTGATATTTTTCTTGAATTTCATCCAATGTTTTGACATATTCATGAGCATCTCGGCGTCCGGCATAGACACAGAAATAAGGACGATGCTTTGGATCAAAATGACGTGCTTCATTATAAGTGACCATATCGGCATATACTTGATACACATCCATATCATTGGCAAAATTCATCATATCCGGTGTATAGCCTCCAGGCGGACGCATGTTGACTTCAAGGCCGACAAGATCTCCTTTTTTGCCTAAGCCTTCTTTGTCTTCATTCAGACGGAAAAATTCACAATGGAAGAAACGGGATTGAGCATCAAATGTTTTGATGACATTGCGTCCCATTTTCTTCAGATCCTCCGGAATTTCACGCACAGAATAATACCAGACATCAATCTGATCATTGACTAAATTCATGACAGGATCCGGGAATACATGTGATGTTTCAAATAAAATATTTCGCTGAGCATCTGCTACGCCATCATATGAAACAATCAGACCATTGATAAATTCTTCCATAATATAAGGCGTATCCGGATGATCATTGTAAAAGGCATTCAGATCATCTTCATTGTTCAGCCGATAGGTAGCATAAGCACCGACACCATTGTCCGGCTTGACGACAACAGGATAACCGACCTTCTTGATAAATTTCTTTCCGGCTTCCAAAGTAGTCACCAAATGATAACGAGCTGTCGGTACACCGGCTTTCTTATAGAAAGCTTTCATCTTGCTTTTATATTTGATTCCATCAATTCTGTCATCCTGCAAACCTGTTTTGATATTAAAGTCAGTACGTAAATGGGCATCACGAAGCAGCCAGTATTCATTGTTGCTTTCCAGCCAGTCAATACGGCCATATTTATGGATGAAATAAGCAACGGCACGATATACGGAATCATAGTCTTCCATTGTGTCTACTTTATAGTATTCCACCAGTGTATTCTTGCATTCTTCGCTGAGTGAAGCATATTCTTCATCCCCAATGCCTAAAGTTGTTACGCCATTGTTTCTCAGAGCACGAGTAAAATTATAATATGATTTGGGAAAGTTTGGCGAAAGAAAAACAAAATTCATATTTATCCCTCCCTATAATGGAATATTTTATCATGACTTTGGCTGTAAAACAATTCTAAATGTAATTGTTTTCATTATTAATGTAATCTTTTCAATAATTTTGGCTGAAAACGATTCTTACATTAAATGAACAGAGACATTTATTGTGAAATGTTCATTTGTACAAAAAGGTAATTAAAAAGTACAAAATAAAATGTTAAAAAAATAACAAGTATACTTGAAAATAAGAATGATTCTTGTATAATTAGAATGCGTTTTAACGCAAGGACATGGAGGGTATGAAAATGAACTTTAAGAAATTATCATCATTGTTCTTAGCCGGACTCATGTGCTTAGGTTTAACTGCTTGCTCACAGCCAGCGCAGGAAGAAGGCGGAATGGTTTGTACAGCAGGTACTTACACAGAAGAAGCACAGGGCTATGGCGGAACAATCACTGTTGAGGTGACTGTATCAGAAAATGCCATCACAGATGTGAAAATTACAGGTGATCAGGAATCAGAGGGGATCGGATCTAATGCAGTGGATCAATTAGGTGCTAAAATGGTTGAAGCACAGACAAGTGAAGTTGACGGTGTTTCTGGTGCAACAGTTTCAAGTGATGCAATCAAAGCTGCAGCTGCAGCTGCTTTGGCAAAAGCTTGTACAGATTTAGGTGATGGAAATGCCAATGCAGATAATGGGGAAGTTACAGAAGAAACGTTAGATGTAGATGTTGTCGTATTGGGAGCTGGCGGAGCAGGTATGACTGCTGCTATTGAAGCTACTAATGCAGGCAAAACAGTTGTCATTGTAGAAAAAGCTGGTATGACTGGCGGAAACACAGTTCGTTCTACCGGCGGTATGAATGCCAGTGAAACTGTTTTCCAGCAAGAAAATACATTTGAAGAAAATGCTGGTGTTGAAAAAACAATTGCTAATGCAAAAGAAAACTATCCTGAATTAGCTGAATTAACAGCTGTTGTAGAAGAACAATACAATGAATTCTTAGCCAGCGGAACAGGATACTTTGATTCTAATGAATTATTTATGTTAGATACTTTGGTCGGCGGAGGCAACTTAAATGATCACGAATTAGTTCGTACATTGGTTGAAAACTCTGCAGCTGGTATTGACTGGCTGGCAACTATCGGTGCTGACTTAACAAGTGTATCCAGCTTCGGCGGTGCTTCAGTAAAACGTATTCACCGTCCAGTGGATGAAGAAGGAAAAACAATTTCTGTCGGATCTTATTTGGTGCCAATCTTGACAAAGGCTGTAGAAGATTTAGGTGTTGAAATTCTGTACAATACACCTGCAACTGAAATCTTAGTGAATGAAGATGGTTCTGTAGCTGGTGTCAAAGCAAGTTCAGATAAGACAAATTATACAATCAATGCAAAATCAGTTGTTATTGCAACTGGAGGATTCGGAGCTAACTTGGAATTAGTAGCTCAGTACAAACCAGAATTAGCTGATTTCGTTACAACAAATGCTCCTGGTATTGTTGGTGACGGTATCGTGATGGCTCAGAATATCGGTGCTGATGTTGTGGATATGGATCAGATTCAGATTCATCCAACTGTTGAACAGACAACAAGTGCATTGATCACGGAAGGTTTAAGAGGTGACGGTGCAATCTTAGTCAATGCAGAAGGTTTACGTTTCTGTGATGAAGTAGGTACACGTGATGTTGTCAGTGCAGCTGAAATTGCACAGACTGGCGGTTATGCTTACTTGATCGTTGACCAGGCTATGGTCGATGCTTCTAGTGTTATTGCAGGTTATATCAATAAAGGATTAACTGTTCAGGGTGATGACTATGCTGCTTTAGCAGAAGCTATGGGTGTTCCTGCTGATGCCTTTACAACAACAATGGAAACTTGGAATGCAGCTGTAGAAGCTAAGAGTGATCCAGAATTCGGAAGAACTTCATTCGCTAATCCATTGGCAACGGGTCCTTACTATGCAATCAAAGTAGCTCCAGGTGTTCACCACACAATGGGTGGTCTTCACATCAATACAAGTGCTGAAGTATTGAATACAGAAGGCAATGCTATTCCAGGATTATTCGCTGCTGGTGAAGTAACAGGCGGTGTACACGGAAACAACCGTTTAGGCGGTAATGCTGTTGCCGATATCATCGTATTCGGACGTATTGCTGGTCAGAGTGCTGCTGCTTACGCTGAATAATTCTATTGAAAATTAAAACGAAAAAGGTCTTGCAATAAAGACCTTTTTTTCATATTCTTCAGAAAAGCTTCATACAATGTCGCATTGGAGAGAAAATTTGAAAATAAGAAAAGAAATTGCCGCAATGGAAAATGAATGCATGGAATACAGAAGAATTCTGCATCAAATACCGGAAACAGGATTTGATACCGAAAAGACATGGCAGAAAATCAAACAGCTCAGTCAGCTTTCAGCGGATGAATGTGTAAAAAACGGAGGTGTTTTCTTTCTTGAAGGAAAAATGAAAAAATGCATTGCCTTTCGCTGTGAATTGGATGGACTGAATATCAAGGAAAACAATGATCATGCATATAGCTCGGTCAATGATAATATGCATGCCTGCGGTCATGATGGGCATATGGCAGCAATGCTTCTGCTGATGAAATATTTGATCAGTCATCAAGATCAGCTGATCTGCAGTGTCCTTTTTATCTTTCAGCCGGCAGAAGAAAGCGGTGCAGGAGCTTTGAGCATGATTGAAAATCATTTATTTGAAAAATATGAAATCAAAGCAATGATTGCTGCTCATGTCATGCCGGATATTGCAGAGAATCAAATTGCCTGCAGAGCAGGAGCATTGATGGCAAAATCCTGTGAATTTACGATTGCGATGAAAGGAAAAAGTGCTCATGCCGGCAGTTATTGGCAGGGATTGGATTGTATTGAAGGAATGTATGTACTTATGAATATGATTGGTCTGCAGAAACAAGATCCTTTGAAATCACATCTTTTGCATATCGGACAGATCAGCGGCGGAGAAGTACGGAATAGTGTGGCAGATCATGCACAGTGTGAAGGTACTTTGCGCAGCTTTGATGAAGAACAATTTTTAATGATGAAAATGAATTTGATGAATTGTGTCAATGCTTGGAATGAAATCGGTTATGACTGCAGCATTGATTTTTCTTATGGCTATGAATGTGTCATCAATGATGAGGGTTTGGTCAATGATTTAAAATATGTCTGTGAATTAGATTATATAGAAACAGAGCAGCGCTTATTCAGCGAAGATTTTTCTTTTTATGGGCAGAAAGTTCCTGCTTTATTTTATTTTTGCGGCATCAAAAAACAAGAAGAAGTTTTTCTTCATTCTCCTGATTTTGATTTTCAAGAATCTGCATTATTGAAAATTGTCGAAGTCAATGTACGTTTATTGGAATTTTGGCATCTATTTCAATGAAATATGGAAAAGTATGGGAAATGAATGAAATGATTGACAAAATGTTTCTGTCGCATATAATAGTTAACGTGGTTAACTATTAGGAGGAAATATGGCAGATAAAAAAGTAAGAGATGATATGTTTCATGTGTTTCTTCGCATGCAGAAGCAAATGCATCGAATCAGTGCATCAGGCACATTGCCGCCGGCAATTTTCCATTTGCTTCATTTGATTTATCACAACTCTTCTACGATGAATATCGATGGAAAAGAGGTCATGGCTTATGAGGTCAGTGATTTTGCCAAAACTCTGAAAGTATCCAAACCCGCAATATCCAAGGTTTTAAGGGAGTGTGAAGCCAAAGGCTATTGCAAAAAAGTCACCATGAGCGATGACAAACGCAAAAGTGTTGTGATTTTACAAGAAAAAGGCATTCAGCTTTGTCAGAATGTAGATGCGCAGATGAGACATAAAATGGATCAGGTGATTGATCAGCTGGGGGAAGCTGATGCACGGGAATTCATTCGTATTATGACGCGTCTGCAGGAGATACTGAATGAAATGTCTAAGAAAGGAAAAAAAGCTTATGATGAGATTGAAGAAATATCTTAAACCCTTCATTGTTCCCATTTTAGCGGCCATCGTACTGCTATTTTGCTCAAGCATGGCGGATCTGAAATTGCCGGATGTCATGTCCAGCATTGTCAATGTCGGGATTCAGCAAAGCGGAATCGAACATGCTTCCATGGATGTCATCAGTGAAGATGCTTATGAATTCATGCAGGCATTTATGACTGAAGAAGATAGAAGTGTTGTCGATGAAGCTTATGAGCTGGCAGAAGCCGGCAGTGATGAAACCTTGTTTGAAACTTATCCGCAGGCAGAATCACGAAATGTTTATGTTTTGAAAGACACAGAAAATCGTGAAGAGCTGGATAACATTTTCGGCAGAGCCAGCTGGACAATGGTACAAGGAATGCAGTCACAAGACGGAAGTCAAAGTGAAGGCATATCCATTGATGACATTGATTATGATCAATTGTTTGCCATGACACCGATGCTTGAAATGATGGATTTCAGCGAAACGCAGCAAAATGCGCTGGCAGCTGATGAAACAACTATCAGTTCAACGGGGGTAGTGCTGGCAAAGCTCTTTTATGAAGAATTAGGTGCAGATACTTCTGCAATGCAGAGCCGTTACATCTTGAATCAAGGGATGTTCATGCTGCTGGTAGCCTTCTGCGGCGTTGTCGCAACCGTGGGTGTCGGTTTCTTTGCATCTAAGATTGGTGCCGGATTGGGACACAATCTGCGCGGGGCAATCTTTGAAAAAGTAGAAAGCTTTTCCAGCAAAGAATTTAATCAATATTCTACTTCTTCATTGATTACGCGTACAACAAACGATGTTCAGCAAGTTCAGATGTTAGTTGTCATGGGACTGAGAATGATCATCAGTGCACCAATTATCGGAATCGGAGCCTTGATCATGATTTTCCAGCGAAACACCAATATGGTTTGGATCTTAGGAGTTGCCATTATTGCCGTTTCTATGCTGATTATCTTTATGTTTATTGTGGCATTGCCGAAGTTTACGAAGATTCAGAAATTGATTGATAAACTGAATTTGGTTTCAAGAGAAAACTTAAGCGGGCTTTTGGTTGTGCGTGCATTCAGAGCACAGGAATTTGAAGAAAAACGTTTTGATCAAGCAAATACAAATTTAACGAATACCAACTTATCGATTCAGCGTATCATGGCCTTCATGATGCCATGTATGACCTTGATCATGAACTTTATTATGTTATTGATCATTTGGGTCGGAGCAGATCAGATTGCGATGAGTCAGATGCAGGTCGGCGATATGATGGCCTTCATGCAGTATGCAATGCAGGTGGTTATGGCCTTCGTTATGATTGCGATGATGTTCATCATGGTACCTCGTGCAACGGTTTCTGCCAATCGTATTGCGGATGTATTGGAAACTGAAGTATCTATTCAGGATCCTCAGAAAGCACAGGCATTTGTTCCGGAAAAAATGGGTTATGTGGAATTTGATGATGTATGCTTTAACTATGGTGATGCTCAGGAAAATGTATTGGATCACATTACCTTTACGGCAAAACCTGGTGAAACAACTGCAATTATCGGTTCAACTGGTTCAGGAAAATCAACAGTGGTACAATTGATTCCAAGATTCTATGATGTGACCGGCGGTTCAATCAAGGTCAATGGTGTCGATGTGCGCCAGATCAATCAGCATGAACTGCACAGACAGGTCGGTTATGTTGCACAAAAAGGTGTATTGCTTTCCGGTACGATTGAAAGCAATATCAAGTACGGAAATGAAGATCTGAGCGAAGAAGAAGTCAGAACAGTTGCGAAAGTGGCTCAGGCAGATGATTTCATTTCTCAGAAAGAAGATGGCTATCAATCATCTATTGCTCAGGGAGGAACCAACGTATCAGGAGGTCAGAAACAGCGTTTGAGCATTGCCAGAGCATTGGCTGTCAATGCACCTATTTATGTTTTTGACGATTCATTCTCTGCATTGGACTTCAAGACAGATGCTGCCTTGCGTGCAGCCTTAAAGGAACACACCAGCAATGCTACAGTCATTATCGTAGCGCAGCGTGTCAGCTCCATCATGCATGCAGAACAGATCATTGTTTTGGATGAAGGCAAGATTGTCGGTAAAGGAACTCATGATGAATTATTAAAGACTTGTCCAACTTACTATGAAATTGCGTCAAGTCAATTGTCAAAGGAGGAATTGGAAAATGGAAAATAAGAGACCTCCAAGAAATAATGGTCCTCACGGCTCTATGCGCGGCATGATGGCGACTGACAGAGCGAAGGACTTCAAAGGAACGATTAAAAAACTGATTCGTTATATCAGTCGATATAAAGTATCTCTGATTGTTGTCATTATCTTTGCAATTCTTTCTACAATTTTCTCAATTGTAGGACCTAAGATCATGGGAAATGCCATCCAGGAAATCTATGTTGGTTTGATGAATATCATCACCAATAATGGATTGGGCATGAACTATGATGCCATTGCAGAAATACTGCTGACACTTGTGGCTTTGTATGCAGCCAGTGCTGCTTTCTCCTATATTCAAGGATTCTTGATGGCAGGAGTTACGAATAAAATTTCTTATCAATTAAGAAAAGAAATTGAAGCCAAAATTCATAAATTGCCGATTGGCTTCTATGATAAGAAAAGCCATGGAGATGTGCTTTCACACATTACTAACGATGTTGATGCCATTTCCAATAACTTAAACTCAAGTATTACACAGGTCATTACTTCATTGACAACTGTCATCGGTATTCTGTACATGATGTTCTCTATTTCATGGCAGATGGCCGTAGTAGCATTATTTGTATTGCCGGTATCTATGCTGTTTATTACACAGGTGGTCAAAGTATCACAAAAATACTTTACGGCTCAGCAAAACTACTTAGGAGATGTCAATGGTCACATTGAAGAAATGTATGGGGCACATTTAATTGTCAAAGCTTACAATGGTGAAGAAAAATCAACCAAAGAATTTGCGCGCTTGAATTCTCAGCTATACAATGCCGGATGGAAAGCACAGTTCATGAGTGGTTTGATGATGCCTATCATGAGCTTTATCGGAAACGTCGGCTATGTCATTGTCTGCGTACTGGGCGGTTATTATGCAGCCCGCGGAGTCATTACAGTCGGAAATATTCAGTCATTTATTACTTATATGAGAAACTTCACACAGCCTTTGACTCAGGTTGCCAATATCTCAAATATCTTCCAGCAGGTAGCTGCAGCCAGCGAACGTGTCTTTGAATTTTTGGAAGAACCAGAAGAAGAACCAGATACGGAATATCCATTGCCTGTTGATGATATCAAAGGTCAGGTTATTTTCGCTCACGTAAAATTCGGTTATAACCCAGATAAGATTGTCATCAATGACTTTACTGCTGTGGTAGAGCCTGGTCAAAAAGTGGCTATCGTTGGTCCTACCGGTGCCGGAAAGACGACAATCATTAAATTGCTGATGCGTTTCTATGATCTGAACGAAGGGGCTATCTGTGTTGACGGATTAGACCTGAAACAGTTTACACGTAATGATCTAAGAAGCTTATTCGGTATGGTATTGCAGGATACATGGAGCTACAATGCTTCTATCAAAGATAATATTCGTTATGGTAAACCAGATGCGACAGATGAAGAAGTCATTGAAGCTGCGAAGATGGCTCAGGCAGATCACTTTATCCGTACATTGCCGGGCGGCTATGACATGATCTTGAATGAAGAAGCCAGCAATATTTCTCAGGGTCAGAAACAGTTATTGACAATTGCTCGTGCGGTCTTGACGGATCCTAAGATCTTGATTCTCGATGAAGCGACATCCAGTGTCGATACACGTACAGAAATTCTCATTCAGAAAGCGATGGATAACTTGATGGTCGGCCGAACAAGCTTTATCATTGCTCACCGTCTGTCAACAATTAAAAATGCCGATATGATCTTATGTATGGATCATGGAGATATTGTGGAAAAAGGTACACATGAAGAACTGCTTGCCAAAGGCGGCTTCTATGCGAAACTATATAACTCACAATTTGAAGAAGGCGAAGAAGAATAAGGAAGGCACATGCTTTCCTTTTTCATTTGAGGTAGAGAAAATGAAATGGGAGGGCTATAAAAATAGATATTTGCAAAGGAGAGCTTGTGGAAAAGACAGAGTAGGTCTTACCGACACATATTATTGCCGGGGCAGGAATCGTACTTAATGAGAAAGAGGAAGTTCTGTTAGTAAAATCTTATCGATCCGGATGGGTATTTCCAAGCGGACAGGTTGAAGTCGGAGAAAATATGATTGAAGCAGTAAAAAGAGAAATCATGGAAGAGGAAGGAGTGGAAATCGAAGTCGAAGTAGTTTGCTGCATTTCTTCCAATACAAAGAAAAAGCCCGGCTATAACGGAGTCAAAGAAGTGCCGACCAAAATTATTTTGGATTTCATCTGCAAAGCAAAATGCGGTACTCCCAGACCTTCTGATGAAAATTCTGAATCAGCGTATTTTCCGAAAGATGAAGTATTGCATCTGATTCAAGAACCAGCTTTTATTGAACAATATAAAGCCTATCTTGAATATGTGACTTGGCCAAAATTTGAATTGAAACTGAAAAGATATATCTGAAAAATGATATGTCTTTTTTATTTTTATAAAAATAAAAATAGTTTTTCATATTATTAAAAATCATTTATAATATTCTTACAGATGTTTTCATTTACTAAGAAAGGATTGTCAATTTTTTCGATAGTATAAAATATTTATTTTGTGCAGTCTTTATGATTGAATTATCAAAGATATTGTCTAGTTTTGTCGCAGAAGCAATACTTTACATCTGATGCATGTATAATGCTTATAACAGAAAAAGATGCTCAAGGCATCAGAAAGGTGAATATGCAGATAACACAAATGATTGATGGTTCATTGACTGAAATCAAGAACTTGCTTGAAAAAAGCTTGATTGAAGATATTCAAAGTCATGAAATGACCATTCCCAAAGATAACGATTTTACCGATTTTGAATATCAGAAAACACTGAGTTCTTCTTCTCATCCGATACAGGTAATGATTCATATTGAAAAGATGGATGAGAGCGGCTATAAATCCTTTATTCAGACCAAGCAAGGAACTTATGTTCTTTCTTATGCATTTGAAGAAATTTCACAGGATAGGGTGAAGGTCATTTATGAAGAAAGCTTTGTTTCTTCCAATGTTATGATGAGCTTGAATCATCGGCTGATGTCAGGACTGTACGGACGCAAGAATAAGAAAAAGATGCAGCGAGTATTGAATTCACTGAATCAAGCGATTCAGATAGAAAAAAGTCATATATATCAATAAAAAGTATAAAAGGTCCTTCGAGGGGAGAAAGACCTTTTATACCTTATCCTAAAAGTTTTTAGAATTTATGTTTTACCGACAAAAGATAGACGGTGATAATATTTACATATAATGTAAAAGGAAACGAACGAAATATTATCACACATTTTCGAGGGGGACTATCTATCTGATGTACGCATAAAACATAGACGTATTATATTAAGCGAAGTCTGCTTTGTCAAGCGAAAACATGCAAGTTTGAGCATGTTTTTTTGTTTTTGGAAAAATTGGAAAATACTTTTTAATTTATTTGAAATTTACTGATATTTCATTGCATGAAAAAACAAAAAACTGCAGATGCAGTTTTTATAAATTGATTTCAAAGAAGAAAGTTGATCCTTCATTGAACTTTGATTTTACACCGTAATTGGCATGATGCAGATCAAGAATTTGTTTGACAATGTGAAGTCCCAGACCGGTTCCGGTAATGGAACGGGTATGGTCATTATTCGTACGATAATAAGAATCCCATACTTTGTCCAGTTCTTCTTCTTTGATGCCGCATCCATGATCTTCGATTTCAATGCGTACCTTATCTTTGCTGACAATCTGGCGAACGATGATCATCTTATCTTCGCCGATATAATGCAGAGCATTGGATAGGAAATTATAGAAAACCTGAGAGATTTTCATTTCATCGCCGTCTACATAAACCTCTTCATTGATCTCACGGACAAGGTTGATGTCATTCATTTCTTCTACACGATTTAAGATGCTGTGCAAGGTCGCACTTAAATTGAAGTGCGTAATATTCAGCTTCATGGCACCTGCCTGCAGTTTGGATAGATCGAGCACATCATTGACCAAGCGAGTCAGATAATGGCATTCATCCAGGATTGTCTGCAGATTTTCCGGTGTGTTTTCATCCGGCAGATCACGCATCATTTCCGCATAGCCGCTGATCATGGTCAATGGGGTCCGCAAGTCATGTGAAATATTGGCAATCAATTCGTTGCGCAATTTCTCTACCGTACGCAGCTCTTTGTTGACCTGAGTCAGGGTTGTCGATAATTCCTGAGATTCTCGATAGCCATGTCCGTCAAAGACAAGATCATCTTGTTTGCCCAAAAGCTTAGCTTTTTTATTGATGGCAGTAATTGGCCGCGTAAATTTAAAGGAAAGCAAAGAACCTAAAACCAGTGCAGCGGCAATCATGATCAAGGTGACGATCATTAAGATTTTCTGTAGAGTTTCGACAGTAGTGCTCAAAGGGGTGATCGTTGAGTTGATGAATAAATAGTAAGGCTGATCCATCTGCTCATTGACGATCATCTGCGTGTAGCGTATCTGAGTGGCAGGACGAGCCTCCAGCTGGGAATCAGAGACATTGATCACATATTCATTGATCGGACGCTCCTCGATGAAAGTATTGAAAGGAGATGTCTGAGCATTGCTGATACGATAGTAAAATTCCATCCAGGTAGGCTCAGCACAAGGAATTTCTCCCTTCATCAAAATATTTTTGCTGTCAGAGATATAAGCACATACTTCATTCGTTTGTGAAAGCTGGTCCAAATATTGCTGCAAGTCGGGAGAAGTAATTTCACGGGCAATGGTAGAACCTATCTTGGAAATATTATCTAATTTTGTTTTCTTGTACAGTTCATCCAGCATACCGACTTCCAATATCCAAAGCAATGCCAGCATGATGAGCGCAAATGCCAAAAAGACAGCTGGGATATAGAAGCGTATAGAAAGACTACGCTTTTTCAAAACGGTAACCTACCCCTCGTACGGTAACGATGCAGCCGGCATATTCTTTAAGATTTTTGCGCAGTGTTTTGACATGCGTATCCAGCGTACGATCATCACCGAAGAAATCATAGCCCCAGACATTGCTGATGCATTGTTCACGAGTCAGTACGCGTCCTTCATTTTGTACCAGATAGACAAGAAAATCATATTCTTTTGGGGAAAGATGACATCTTTCACCATCAATGGTGACAATTCTGGCAGAAAAATTAATGCTTAATCCTTTGTATGTGTATACTTCCTGCATATTTTGCTGGGTTCTTTTCAGTAAGGCAGAAATGCGCATCATCAGTTCCTGCACACTGAAAGGCTTGACGACATAATCATCAATCCCCAGCTCAAAGCCATGGATACGATCCATTTCTTCTCCTTTTGCAGAAAGCATGATTACAGGGATGTCTTTAAATTCCTTGATCTTTTTGACTGCAGTATAGCCATCACATTCCGGCATCATGATATCCATGATAATGCAGGCATAATCATTTTTCTTTACTGCTTCGATTGCTTCCAGACCATTGCTGGCTTCATCCACTTCATAATGTTCAAACAAAGCATATTTGCGAATCAAAGAACGAATTCTTTCTTCATCATCTACTATTAGTAATCTCGGCATCCTATCACCTCATTAAAAGTGTAACACAGAATTGTGAAAATTGCCTGAAAAATCAAAATATTTGTCTGTTTTTGACAGCTGAATTCATCAGACATCGACAAACAATGAACTCCGTTTGCGTTTTAATAAGCAAGGGGGATTTCATGGACAGTTATGTCGAAGCTGCTTTTATCTTAAATGGAATGATCAATTATGCAGCAGTGCAGATTGGCTGTGCATTGACCAGTGTGATCTTATCCAAAAAAGAAAAGCTCTGTTATGTCTTGATAATTACATCCTGCGGATCTTTTATGTTTATGCAGGGAAGTCTGATGATCATGTTTTTGTTAGAGACCGCTTTTTTTCTCAAACTTTTTTATAAGACTTCTCAGATGTATTTAGTAAGCATCGGATTTCGGTTCTTGATGATATTGTCTTTGATCAAATGGATGGATGGCAGTGTTCATAACCTTTTGTTTTTTCCGGCTGTTCATGTCAATCTTCTGCCTGTCTTTTTGCTTTATGGACTGTTTCTGTTGGCTTTATCAAGAAAATGGCAGGTGTATTTCTCCATGCACCATTACATGCATGAAGTATATTTGGATGATATGAAAGTAATGGGTTATTTGGACAGCGGCAATTCTGCCATGGCTCAAGGCCTTCCCATTATTGTAGCGAGCAAAGATGTCTATGAAATGCTGAAGGAAGAAGAAAGTTCTTGCGTTGAGGTGCATACACTGACTAATAAAGGCAGTTTTGCAGGAAAGAAAGCAATGCTGCGCTATAAGAAGTCAGGCAAAAGCATTCAGGTGATTGTTATCATGAGTGAAGAAAAATTATTATTAGGAGCTGATTGTCTTTTAAATATGAAAGGGGTGCGTATCTGAGATGAATTGGTTGATGAAAATCGTTCGTTTTCTGTTTTGTGATACGACAGAACAAAGATTATATTATATTCAGCATAAAGAGGGATTGCCTAAGCCGCTCTCTCCGACAGAAGAAAAGGATGCGTTGATCCTGCTTGCCAAAGGAGATAATGATGCCAGAAATCTGTTGATTGAGCATAATCTTAGATTAGTGGTCTACATAGCCAAGCGTTACGAAACAAATCCAAGTACAATGGAAGATTTGATCAGTATTGGTTCCATTGGTCTGATCAAAGCAGTCAATACATTTAAGATGGACAAAAACATTAAATTGGTTACGTATGCTTCTCGCTGCATTGAAAATGAGATTTTGATGCATCTGCGCAAGAAAAGCAAAACACGCAAGGAAATCAGCTTGGATGAACCATTGAATGTGGATTATGACGGCAATGAATTGCTGCTGAGTGACATTATTGGAACACCGGATGATCTGATCATGAAGGAATTTGAGAAAAATGAAAATAAGCGTGTCTTGATGAAAGCCATTGAGAATTTAAAGGAAAGAGAAAAGCTGATTCTTCAGATGCGCTACGGCATCAATCATGAAGAATGTACACAGAAGGATATTGCTGATAAATTAGGTATCTCACAAAGCTATATTTCACGGCTGGAGAAAAGAATTTTAGCTACTTTAAAAGGTGTATTAAGCGAAAAATAACTTCTATAAATCCGCAATTGCTTACTAAAGCCAAATTACAGGATGAAACGCAAAAACCGTGTGGAGTCAAGCGCTTCCCACGTTTTTATTTTGTCAATAGTTGGAAACTTACTTATGAATATAGTTGCTCGCTCAGGGGGAAAATGATACTGAGGTGAGTGATATGAGTAAATTTAAAGTGGATATCTGCAATGTCAATACATCCGAGTTGGTTGTGCTGACCAATACGCAGATGGTGAATTATTTCAAGGAATATCAAAAAGGGGATGAAAATGCGAAGGAAGCTTTGGTCAAAGGAAATCTGAAGCTTGTCTTGAGCATCGTACAGCGTTTCGGCAGCCGCAGTGATAATATGGATGATTTATTTCAGGTAGGCTGTATCGGACTTGTCAAAAGCATTGATAATTTTGATCTGAAGCATGAGGTACGTTTTTCTACCTATGCAGTGCCGATGATCTTGGGAGAAATCAAGCGTTATTTAAGAGATAATCAGATGATTCGTGTTTCCCGCAACTGCAAGGATCTGGCATATCAATGCTTTAAGCTGAAGGAAGAATATCTGCATGAGCATAATGTTGAACCGAGCATGGCTTATTTAGCTAAGATGACACAATCCAAAGAAAAAGATGTTGTGGAAGCCTTGGATTCCTTTCAAAGTGTTGTATCGATATTTGAGCCAATGTTTAACAGTGAGGGAGATGAATTATGCTTAGTCGATCAAATCAAAGATGATAAAGATGAAATAGCTTTATTAAGCAATCTTCTGACTTTAAGAAAAAGCATGAAACAGCTGAGTGCCAAAGAATTGGATATCTTGAATAAGCGATATTATCAAGATCATACACAAAGTGAAATTGCCAAGGAATTAGGTATTTCTCAGGCCCAGGTTTCTCGTTTAGAAAAAAATGCTATTGCTATCTTAAGAAAAGAGTTTGAGTAACCCTTTGAAAGAAGCTGCATAAACTAGTTTAGGTGATAAAAATGCAATTATCTGAACTGATGAGCAAACGTGTGATATGTCTTTCTTTAGGAAAAGAACTTGGTTATGTCAGTGATGCCATTCTGACAAAGGAATTAAAGATCATAGTGATCATTGTCTGTATGCCGCGCAAGGGACTTGCTCGTTTATGTCCTTTTCTTTTTACCCAAAGCTGTGAAAGAATTAATGTGGAGTGTATTGTGAATATAGGAGAAGATGTCATTTTAGTAAAGAAATAAAACCATTTTTTTCTCTTTGAAAAGTTACTTTGGATAAAACATCCGGCTTTATGTCAAAAACATCTGAAATAAGCAAGAAAAATCAAGTTTCTCTTTTTATTATTTTTAGGTGTATGGTATAATAAAAACGTTGGAGGTATCTATATGGGAATCAAGGATAAACTGAAGGATTTTATCTCTGCCGATTATGATGATGATAAATTTCTTGAATTAGATGAAGAAGAAGCTCAGGCAATCAGCAAGTATGAAGAACCTCGTTCTCGTGCAGTGTCTGATTCTTATATTAACAAGTCAATGGTTTTATTTGAACCGCGTTCTTATGATGAATCGCAGGAAATAGCGATGTGTTTGAAAAGAGATAAGGCATGCGTTGTCAATCTGCATCGTCTTTCTCGTGATTATGCTCAGCGTACGCTGGACTTTTTAACAGGTGTTTTATTTTCACTGGATGGAACAATCCAGAAAGTCGGACCAAATGTTGTTTTATGTGCGCCTAAATCAATGGGTGTAGGCGGCAAGATCACAACAGACGGAACAGATGGCGAATAATGACTGGCTGAAGCACTTCAAGGGTTTTGAGGAAACAGCGAAACGATTTGATGATCTGATTGAGAGATGCTTATTGCGTCACACTTCGTTTCTGACTTATTTTTTGGATGAAAATGAACAGGATGTTTTAAGAAGAGTGGCCGGCAATCGTGTAAAGGTGTCCTTTTGGGGCGGCTATGAAGAGGCAGAAAGAAAAAGAGCTTTGATCAATGGAGATGAAGAAGACTTTGAGGTAGTTCTGCTGAAAGCCAGTTTTTCCAAATTTACGCATCCGCAGCATCGCGACTGCAAAGGCGCCCTGTACAACTGCGGTGCACGAAGTGATCAGATCGGTGATATTTTGGCAGATGAACAATGTGTGCGTGTTTTTGTCAGTGAGAATATCCAAGATCATATCTGCATGAACTGTACACAGATTGGTCGCAGCAAAGTTACTTTTGCACCTTCAGCGGAGACACTGAAGATTGAAAAAAAGATGAGCGTTCAATCCTTTGTGGTCAGCAGTACACGGCTGGATGTCATCGTCAGCTGTATAGCACGCTGTTCAAGAAGCAAGGCACAGGAATTGATTCGTGCAAATTGTGTGCAGGTGAATCATATTCCCCTTGAAGATTGCAGTGCATTATGCCATAATAATTGTATGCTTTCGATACGTGGTTATGGGCGTTTTCAGTACTTAGGAGCTGTTTCGAAAACGCGCAAGGATAGGATAGTTGTAGAAATCGGTTTTTATCAATAAAGGGGTGGAGGATATGGCTGATGTCAGATTTGAATCAATGAAAAATGGCTACAATCGTTATCAGGTTGATGATAAGATAGAGCAGCTGACGCAGGAAATTGCCACTTTGCAGAAAAAACTGGAGCTCTATTCAGCTCGCCTTGATGAAGTCGAAAAGCAAAGCAAGGAATATAAAGAAAAGTATCAGAATCTTGCATCGGAAATTCATATCAAAGAAAAGGCTGCTGAAGATATTGCCCGCATATCTTTGAAAGAAGCAAATGTCATTGTTGCGACTGCTCAAAAAAATGCGGATATTATTATTCAGGAAGCATTGACCAGTGCAAAGATGATTCTGATAGAAGTAAGCAAATTAGGTGAAGAAACCGGTGAAATCAAGGGACGCATGATGAACCAGCTGGAAAATCTGGATCGTGTGCTCCGGAACTTTGAAATTCCGCCTTTGCCTGATATGAGTTTATTGGAAGAAAATGAAATGCAGTGAACAAGACAGGCTGCATAGCGGATCTTCAAGAGAGCTGATGGATGGTGAGAATCAGCAGGGAAGCTATGAAAGTATCACTTGGGAGCAGATTTTCCGATATGTAGGAAAATACGTAACTTTGCGTTAAAAAGATGAGGGCATATTCGTTAAGGATATGAACTAAGGTGGTACCGCGCAAGACGTCCTTAGATGGAGGTCTTTTTTTATGTGATAGGAGGAGAGAACATGGATTACAAAAATACACTGCGTATGCCTAAGACAGATTTTGAAATGCGAGGAAATTTGCCGAAAAAGGAACCCGTGTTTCAAAAAAGATGGGAAGATGCTGATCTGTATCACAAAATGTTGAACAAGCATGAAGGCTTGCCGACTTATGTGCTGCACGATGGGCCTCCTTATGCCAATGGAGATATTCACATTGGTCATGGATTAAATAAAATTTTAAAAGACGTGATTGTTCGTTCCAAATATATGGATGGTTATCAGACAATCTTTATTCCTGGATGGGATACTCATGGTCTGCCGATTGAAACGGCAATTACAAAAATGGGATACGACCGCAAAAAAATGAACATTTCTGATTTCAGAAAGCTTTGCTATGATTATGCTTTGGTACAGGTAGATAATCAGCGCGAAACAATGAAGAAATTAGGAACCGTTGCGGATTATGATCACCCTTATATTACTTTAACCAAAGAATATGAAGCTGATCAGATCAAAGTATTTGCGAAGATGGCGATGGATGGGCTGATCTATAAAGGATTGAAGCCTGTTTATTGGTCACCATCCAGTGAAAGTGCTTTGGCTGAAGCTGAAATTGAATACAAGGATATCAAATCTCCGACCATCTTTGTGAAATTCAATGTATTGGACGGCAAAGGTGTTCTGACAAATGAAGATGCATTTGTTATCTGGACAACAACTCCTTGGACAATTCCTGCTAACTTGGCTATCTGTCTGAATGAAAGATTGGAATATGCTTTAGTGAAATCAGAAAAAGGCAACTTGATTGTCTTAAAAGAATTAGTAGATTCATTATGGGAAAAATTCGGTCTGCAGGAAAAAGAAATCCTAAGAACTTTCAAAGGCAAAGAATTGGAAGGTATTACTGCAAAACATCCATTCTATGACAAAGAAAGCTTAGTTATCTTAGGCGATCACGTTACAGCTGATGCCGGTACAGGATGTGTTCACACCGCACCAGGGCATGGGGTGGATGACTTCATGGTTGGTATGAAATATGGTCTGCCTGCTTATTGTCCGGTAGATGAAAAGGGCTGTTTGACAGAAGAAGCCGGTGATTTCTTGGCCGGTCAATTTGTGGATGATGCCAATAAAACCGTTGTCATGAAATTGGATGAATGCGGAGCTTTATTGAAGATGGAATGGATCACTCACTCTTATCCTCATGACTGGCGTACAAAGAAACCAATTATTTTCCGTGCGACAACACAATGGTTTGCTTCTGTGGATAAGATCCGTGACTTGCTTTTAGAAGAAATTGATAAGATCAATTGGAAGCCAAGCTGGGGTCAGCAGCGTATGCACAACATGATTCATGACCGCGGAGACTGGTGTATTTCCCGTCAGCGTGCATGGGGTGTACCAATTCCTATCTTCTATGCAGAAGATGACACACCAATCATGGATCAGAAAGTATTTGATCATGTTTCTGATTTATTCAGAGAATATGGTTCTAATGTATGGTTTGACCGTGAAGCAAAAGATCTGCTTCCGGAAGGATATACACATCCATCTTCTCCAAACGGTATCTTCAGAAAAGAAACAGATACAATGGATGTTTGGTTTGACTCAGGTTCTTCTCACACCGGATGCTTAGTTGAAAGAGGCATCAAATATCCGGCAGATCTTTACTTTGAAGGAAGCGATCAGTACCGCGGATGGTTCAACTCTTCTTTGATTGTCGGTACGGCGGTGTACGGACATGCACCATATAAAAATGTTCTGTCTCATGGCTTTGTTATGGATGCCAAGGGAACAAAGATGTCAAAATCACAGTTCAACTCTGTAGCTCCTGCGAACATCATGAAACAATACGGTGCTGATGTTCTGCGTTTATGGGCCTGCAGTGTAGACTATCAGGCAGATTTTGTCATGAGTGATGATTTATTGAAACAATGTGCAGAAACTTATCGTAAGGTGCGCAATACCTTCCGTTTCTTGTTAGCGAACATTCATCCGGAAGATTTTACAGTCAATGATCTGATAGCTGTCAATGACCTTGATTTTGTAGATAAAGATATCATCTGCAAGCTGAATGAAGTCAGCAGATCTGTGAAAGAAGCTTATGCCGACTTTGACTTCATGCGTGTCACTGCTACTTTGTCTACCTTCATGACCAATGAATTAAGTTCTTATTATTTGGACTTTACAAAGGATATTCTTTACATTGAATGTCTGAATGATCCTAGAAGAAGACAAGTACAGTCTGTCATCTATTATTGTACAGATACTTTATTAAAATTATGGGCACCAATCTTAGTACATACAGCTGAAGAAATCAATGATCACTTCCAGAAATTAGATTCTATTCATCTGGAATTATTCAATGATGAATATGAAGTAGAAAATGCAGAAGAAATCCGTACAAAGATGAATCGTTTGTTTGCTATCCGCAGTGATATCTTCAAAGCATTGGAAGAAGCTCGTGCTGAAAAAATCATCGGTAAATCACTGGAAGCCAGTGTTCTGGTAAACTTAAACGGTGAAGATACTCGTTTGGTCAATGAAATCCTAGGTGGTAAATTTGATCAATGGCTGATTGTCAGTGAAGCTATCTTGACAAATACACCATTGAAACAATATGAAGTATGTCAGGCAGCTGTTACAAAATGCGAAGGAGTTACTTGTCCTCGCTGCTGGAACATTCACAAAGACAACGGTACAGAATTGTGTGACAGATGTTCTGCTGTCATGAAAAAAGATTTCCCAAATTACAAAGGTGAATAAGTAAAAAAATGCATGGCCGAATAATAAAGACCATGCATTTCTTTTATGAATGTTTTCTTGTATATACCTTGACTGATCCTAAATAGCTAAGACCAAGCAAGGCAGCTGAAATGAGGAAGGTAATGCCTAAAAGCAAAGGAAGTCCTAAATTTAATAAAGGTGTGAAATCGACATTGAAGTAAATGATCACATAACTGAAGGCAGCTAACACTAAGACAATAATATAAGCAATGGTTCCTTTCTTATTGCCTAACAAAAAGAAACCGATACAATTAACAGCCAATAGAAGCAAGGAAAGAATCATGCCGATGCATAGCAGAAGCAATCCTGTCGATAAATCACAGACATGCATCATATAAACACTGAATAAAACAATGATCAGAGAAATCAGCCAGCTGCAGAAAGTAAAGATCAAGCAAGATAAATATTTAGCCAAAACAATTTCATTTTTGGTCAATGGATAAGTCAATAGGATATCATCAAATTTACTGATTTCATCCTGTTCCATGGAATATTGCAGCGGAGATGAACTGACAAAAGGAATACTGACAGAAACCAAAAGTGCTAATGTATAAACATTTGGGCTGAACAAAGTCAGAATTACAAGAATAGAAAAGCCAAAAATAATTCCCAATAAATTCTTTTTGATGCAAAAGCATTCATAAAAGTCTTTTAATACAATTCCTAACATACTTTTTCTCCTTTGGCATAAAATACCATGATATCTTCTACACTGGCTTTATTGATTTCCAAATCAGTAAAGACCTTTCTTATCTGCATCGCATTCTGAACTAATACTTTATAGCTATAAGCTTCCTTGCGATAAGCAACAATATCTTCTTGATTCAAAGAATGCATGATTTTTTCAGAACAATTGAGAATACCGAAGTTTTCATGCAGTTCATCATAGGTTTTCATGAACATCAGTCTGCCTTCATGAAGATACGCAATATAATCGGCAATCTTATCCAGATCACTGGTAATGTGAGAAGATAATAAGATTGTGTGGGATTCATCTTCACTGAATTCTCTTAATAAATCTAAGATTTCATCACGAAATACAGGATCTAAACCGCTGGTAGCTTCATCTAAGAATAAAAACTTAGCATCATGAGAAAAAGCAACTGCAAATTCTAATTTCATCTTCATTCCTTTTGAGAATTCTTTTAATTTCTTTTTCTTTGGTAATTTGAATCTGTCTAAATAGCTTTCATATCGCTGATTATCCCAGTTTTATAAATCTTAGATAATAGCTTTCCGATAAAAGATGGGGTAAATTCCAAATTGAAATGAGTGACGTCATAGATGACGGCAATTTCTTCTTTGATCTTCTTTTCATTTGTTTTTAAATCATATCCAAAAATATTTATTTCTTCATAATCGGAATGAATCAATCCCAGAATAGATTGAATCAATGTTGATTTTCCGGCACCATTTTCACCGATCAATCCCACAACACTGCCGCTGGGGATAGCAAGTGTCACATCATCTAATCTAAAATCTTTGTATTGCTTGGATAAATGCTTAATTTCCAATGCGTATTCCATAATCGTTTATTCCTCCGTAGTTATTACATCCAATAATCGTTTTAACTCTTCTTTTGATATGCCATTTTCTTTTGCCAATTCTGCAGCCTGAGTTAACAGACTTTCTACTTTGCGTCTGTTTTCCTCACGGATGAAGTCTTGATTTTGTGAAGAAACAAATGTTCCTTTCGCTGGAATCGTTACAATAAAACCATCACGGCTGAGATCATCATAAGCACGCTGTGTTGTGATCACGCTGACATGCAGGTCTTTGGCTAGTTTCCGCATGGAAGGCATTGCTTCACCTGCTTTTAATTCACCGCTCATGATTTGCTGCTTGATCTGCGATACAATCTGTTCATAAATCGGCTTATCTGAGTTACTGCTTAAAAATATTTCCATTTTCCCTCCTATATGCATATAGATACTGTACTTAAGTTACATATACAGTATATATAGTTTTGTGCTGACTGTCAATACTAAATAAGTACAGTTAGTACAAATTTTGAAAATAAAAAACGTACAAGATCCATTCTTGTACGCTTTGCTGTTTCTTTTAAAACGATTAACCGATAGAATAAACATTGACTACTTCAGCTCTTAGTCCTAATGAAGTCATGCCGAAGGCTTCTTGTTCTTCTGCGCTCAAGGCTTCATATTCAGCTAAAGACATGGATGGAGCTTTTTCATCGCCTTCTTGTTTTGTGCCGTTGACCATCGTCAGATCTTTGTCTAGGACACATTCTACTCTGGCTCCTGCATTTCTGGAACCAACGCCCATCTTTAAGGAAGTAGTTGGGTTGTATTCATAATAAGTCACTAATATTGGACTGCCGTTCAGGATGTTAGCAACAGATTCTGTATAAGCCATGATAGAACCGCTTAATAAAACACGGCTGCTGTCATTTTCATCATTGATGAAATTCATGCCGAATACAGCTGCATTTGGTTCTCCTTGTGCATTGACAGTAGATAAAACACAAGTACCGATAGAGTTGGAGCTGGCTTTGATAATATATTTCTTGCCGTCATTTGGGAATAAAGCAGAAACATATTGAGCATCCTCCAGCTGGGCAGCTTCTTCCAAAGTAGAAACACCGCTTTCATCTTCTACCCATTCATAAATACTATACTTCACTGATTTTCGATTCACTAAATCTTGAGCTGTACGAATTGTTGGGGCAATTTCATCATTGACATATAATGGATTGCCGCTGGCTCCTGTCTGTACATCTACGCTTGTATCTGTAGAAGTAAAATCATAAATGCCGGCATTTGGATCAGAATAAGTAAATTCAATTCCTTCTAGCTGCAGCTGCTGTTCAAAGGTAACCGGAGTAATTGTACTTTCTGATGTATTTTTTTCAGCAGGTGTGCTGCAGGCGGTTAATGCCAATACAAAAACTAATGTCAGTAATTTTTTCATATATTTTCCTCCTGTGTTGTTTATATATATTGTAAACCTATTGAATGTATTAATCAATCTCATAAATTGTAAGATTATATATACATCTTTTTAATGAAAAAAGAATATTCAGCTGTTTTTAAAGAAATATTTGGAAAACCAATTTTTACATAGACAAGTACTTATTTATGAAGTATTATATTAGAAGATTAAAATAGAGGGTTTATTTGTAAAAGATATAATAGGGTCATGGAGGTTTATAGGTATGTCTATAGATTATTTTGAGTCGCGTATCGGCATCATAAAAATTGTCTGCGATGAAGAAGAAATCGTTGAAATAAGTTTTGTGGATGAAAAAGGGAAAGTAAATGCAAGTTCCTTTACGGAAAAAGTAAAAAAGGAATTATGGGAGTATTTTATCGGAACACGTATGTCTTTTGATTTGCCGATGCGTTTGGAGGGAACGGAATTTCAGAAGAAAGTATGGCATGCATTGATGGAAATTCCTTATGGGAAAACATGCAGCTATAAAGAAATTGCTCAGAAAGTAGGTTCTCCAAGAGCTTGCCGAGCAGTCGGCAATGCGAACAATAAAAATAAGATAGCCATCCTGATTCCATGTCATCGTGTAGTAGGAGCGAATCATCAATTAGTAGGTTATGCTGGGGGATTGGTGCGCAAGGAAGCTTTGCTGGAACATGAAAAAGAAGTGATGGATCTCATTTAGCAGGGAAACCTGCTTTTCTTTTGTCTAAATGAATCAAAAGAAGCATAAACTGGCAATAGATTCCAAATTGGAGAAGGAGAAAAATATGGATGGCTTTATTCGATTGATTGAAGTAAAGTTTGTACCATTGGCGGCTAAATTAGGGGCGCAGAAACATTTGGCAGCTATTCGTGACGCTTTTGCCTCTTTGATGCCGCTGATCATGGCAGGGGCAGTTGCCGTATTGATGAATAATATTTTCTTTGTATCATGGGGATTAGTAGCGAATTTTATCGGGGCAGAACATCCATTTATTTTATGGACAACCATGTACATCGCTCCGATCTTCAGTGCGATGGATGCAGGATCACTTTCGATATTAGCCTTGGGCTTATGCTTTGCTTTGGGATTCAAACGAGCAGAAAGTGAGAATAAGGATGCCTTGTCCTGCGGATTGGTTACTGTAGGCTGTTTCATCTTGTGCGGTGCCTTATCCAGAAATAATCCGCTGGTTGCCAGTTATATTACGCACTTTTTAGGAGCTCAGGGAATTTTTATTGCTCTTGTAGTTGGTCTGATTGCACCTGAAATATATTTCTGGGCTGTGAATAAGGGCTGGATCATCCAGATGCCGGATTCTGTACCGCCGGCAGTGGCAAAGGCCTTTGCTGGAATCATTCCCGGATTTTTAACCATTTTCGCTTTTGCTTTGGTTTATTATGGCTTTATTATGCTGACAAGCATGAATGTCTTTACTTGGTTTGAAACGAATATTCAAGCGACCTTGATGCAGTTAGGACAAAATATATTTTCAATCCTATTGATTTCTGCCTTGATTCCGCTGCTGTGGTTTTTCGGACTGCATGGTGCGAATTTGATGGAAGCAGTTATGGCACCAATTTACGGTACTTTGAATCAATTGAACATTCAAGGCTTTCAAAATGGAATCCGCACAGTGGGGACAGGACTTAATGAATTATCTCCATGGGTGAGAGACAGCTGGAATGTTTATGTCTTTCTGGGAGGCAGCGGAGCTACTTCAGCCCTTGTGATTGCCTTGCTTTGGATTTCAAAAGCAAAAGAAGACCGTGAAGTAGCGAAATATGGTCTGGGATGCGGCCTTTTCCAGGTCAATGAACCGGTCTTGTTCGGACTTCCGGTAGTATTGAATGCCATTTATCTGATTCCGTTTGTTTTATGTCAGCCAGTCATGACATTGGTTGCTTATTATGCGACACTCAGCGGATTTGCCGGACCGATCGTAAATACAGTGCCATGGACAACACCGCCGATATTAGGAGCGTATTTAGCTACGAATGGTTCGATTGGTGCTGCTTTGACTGCACTTTGCTGTTTATTAGTGGCCATTGTTATATATCTGCCATTTGTCATTGCTGCCAATAATGCTTATAAGAAAAACCAATGAGAAAAATATTATTAATATGTTCGGCGGGCATGTCGACCAGTTTATTGATGGTCAATATGCAGAAAGCTGCACGCAAGATGGAGTATGAAACTGAAATTGAAGCTCATCCTATTTCAATGGTAAAAACAATCGGTGCCCAATGGGATATCTTGCTTCTGGGTCCTCAGGTTCGTTTTCATTTAAGTGATCTGAAACGGACATTTCCAAGCAAAACGGTGGCTTCCATCAGTATGAAGGATTATGGAAGAATGGATGGAAAAGCAGTGATTGAACAAGTCAGATTGTTGATGCAGGATTGAAGTTTTTTCAAGAGAGTAAATAAGCCAAAAACTTTACCGGTTGATGGCTTATTTTATTGTAGGAGAGAATGATCTTGTTTATAATGAAAAAGAAAGAAGGTCATTATATGAGAAAAACAGTTTTGATCAGCGGAGCTTCCAGCGGTTTAGGCAAGCAATTTGCCCGTATATTTGCACATGAACAATATGATTTGGTTCTTGTGGCCAGAAATAAAGAGAAACTGATGGCGTTGAAAAAACAAATAGAAGGGAAATATCAAGTTCATGCGGAAGTGATTGTCTGTGATTTAGCACAAACCAATGCGGCAGAAGATATTTATGATGTATTGTGCAATCAAAATATCACCATTGATATTTTGATCAACAATGCAGGGTTTGGTGATTATGGAGAATTTATATCTTCCGATCTCAAACGGCAAAAAGATATGATCATGGTCAATATCCTTTCATTGGTATCCTTGACACATCTGCTTTTGCCTTCCATGCGTCAGCGCAAGAGCGGAAAAATATTGAATGTCAGTTCTATGGCTGCTTTTCAAAGCGGTCCCCTGATGTCTGTTTATTATGCGTCAAAAGCCTTTGTGCTTAATTTCAGCGAAGCCTTGCATGAAGAATTAAAACACAGCGGTATTCATGTGTGTGCCTTGTGTCCCGGACCAACCCAGACAGAGTTTTTTCACAATGCCAATCTGCAGACCTCTTCTTCTTTTTATGAGAAACATATTTCTGATCCGAAAAAGATTGCCATTGAAGGGTATTTTCAGCTGATGCATAATAAAGCAGTAGATATTCCCGGATTTTCAAATAAAATGATCACAGCAGCTTCAAAGATGGCACCAAGATGGCTCAGCCGGCAAGCCGTCACATGGCTGCAAAAAGAAAAGATCGGTTCTCACCAGTCTTGCCCTCAACAATATAATTATAACACAAAAAAAATTTAATTATAAGTCTTTGTTTTAAGTTAATATCAGTTATTATATAAGTGTAAAGAAAGAACATAAGTTCTAGAAAAGGAGGTTATGATTCTATGAAAGAGGTTTTAAAAGAAATTTAGTTCGTTTCCTGTGTGGAATGACAGAGCCATACGAGGAAACTGAAAGCCTTAGAAGATTCAATGATGAATCATAATGAAAAGAAAGTGTTGTCTGTGAGAGGAAAGACCAATGGACAATTTAGTAAGCAATTAAAAATTGAATATTGCAAACAATCTACATAGTAGACAAAAAAGATCAAATCTTTTTAAAAAATAGTATAGAAGAGGGAAGAGAAAACTTCCTATAATGAAATCAATGTTGGAAAAAGTTGTTTCAGGGAAATGAAACAGACCCCAATTAACACGATACATATCGAGAGTATACAATCCCAAAGGATTGAAAAATATAGATCGAATAGTATTGCAAAAGAATAAAGAAAACCGGAGGAGAAATCTTCCGGTTCTTTTTTAACTACTTGTTTTTATCTTCGTATTTTTCACGCATTGTTGTAAAAACATTTTTCATTTCATGTTTTGGAGAAATACGCATAGTTGGGAATGCGTTGCGGATACGCCGTACAGAGAAACGTCTGTTTTCACGGAATTGGGCATAGCGATCATTTAAGCGATTTTTTAATTCCTGCATACGTGTATCTCCGCTTTCCAGCAAAGCATTGAATTTATCCTGAACATCAAAGTCGCTGTTTTCTGCAATATTTTCAAGTACTTCACGTACAGAAGCTTCGAATTTGGCCAATTCTTGTTTGAAAGAAACAAATTGTGCCAAGGAAGCGGAGAAATCACTGACTAAATATACGGCTAAAACGATATCAACGATGGTCAATATTCGCTGCGGCCATCCTTCTACCCATGCCGCAATATGCGGATGTACACCATATAATAGGACAAGAGCCATGATACCGAACAAAATAGAATTTGTCAGGCAGACACGTCCGTTGATATGATATTTATGATGAGAATAATCCCACCATTTGACATGCAGCACCATTTCCATCAGCCAGCTGGTAAAATATTCCAAAGCACTTGTGACGATAATGCCGAAGATGAATACCAATAAAGGATGATCAATCAAAGGTGTCAATAAATGAATGGCAAAGATAGCGCCGAATCCATAAATAGGACAAAAGGGTCCGGTCATAAATCCGCTGTTAACTACTTTTTTCTGACCGAACGAAACAAAGATTGATTCACAGCACCATCCGATAAAGCTATAAAGCATCAAATAAAAAAAGTATTCTTTCATATAACCCAGCCTTTCCACTCTACTTTATCATATTTCGATGAAAATGTGTATTTATTTAAAAGATAAGGCGAGCATAGGGGATGCTCGCCTTATCTTTTCATAGCATTTTAAGGGGATAGAATATAATCTCCAACGAGGGATAGCGTTGGATCAATGCAAGTTATTATTATCTCTTGCTTGACTGTATTATATTGAATCTGTGTGTGAGCACTATCAATTAATTGTGTGAAGTTATGGGTTTTCAATGAAAAAAATTGTATAATATTTTTTGAGGTGGTCATTCATGAATCGTACAGCTTTATGTATTCGTATGCTTCAAATCTTAAACAGCAGAGATTTTATCACAAAAAAAGAATTAGCGGATTTATTGGAAACAAATCCGCGCAACGTTACAGAATTCTTAAAGGAACTGGAAACTGTCGGTTATGAAATAGAAACGACCAGAGGACGATATGGCGGCTATCATCTGAAAGAAAGTGCTTTGCTGCCGGCCTTAAGACTGACAGAAGAAGAATGTGAAAGCTTAGATGAAGCTGCTAAGTATTTATCATCTCATGCAGATTTTCTTCCTCTCAAAGGCTTTATGCAGGTTCAGGAGAAAATTTTATCTGCACAAAGACAAAAAAATAATGCCTCGATTGTTTTTCTCAATGCAGCTGTTCCGACCACCGGCAAAATGGTTCCTGTCATTGAAATGTGCCGCAAAGCCTGCAGTGCTCAGAAAACAGTCAGCTTTCAATACAAATCGATGCATTCCAAACAGTTTGAAAATGTCGAACTTCAGCCTTATGAAGTATTGAATATTCAAGGAGAATACTACTGCTTAGGCTATAACCGCAAAAAAACAAGTTTTCGTTTTTATAAATTCTCCAATGAACGCATGAAACATTTTGAAGTGAACGAAAGATCATTCCAAAGAGACAGCAACTTCAATGTACATCATTATTTAGGTCAAAGCGGCTTGATGAAAGAAGAATGCTATGAGATTGAATGTATCATTGAAGGAAATCTGGCCCTGCTGGTCAGTGAATCAGGCATCGGTATTCATCCAGTCATGCAATGGTTAGATGATAAGAAATTACACGTTTCAACATTAGTCGAAGGAAAAATAAATGCCTTGCGATTATTAAGTTCTTTAGGAGATCAATGCAAATTATTGGCGCCTGAATCATTAAAAAAAGAAATGCATCAGATAGCCATACAAATGGAAAAAAATTATAAATAAAAGACTGCCGTGCAGTCTTTTATTCTATGAAAGGCATAATATATTTCTCAGTAAAATCAGCCCATCCATCATCATCGCAAGTTTTATCTGTAATGTAATCAGCAATAGCCTTCGTATCATCACTGCCGTTTTTCAGGCATACACCTACACCGGATTCTGTTAACATCTCATTATCATTGGTTGTATCCCCAAAAGCAATAACATCTTTCAGATCAATGTCATGCATTTCACAGAATTTCTTCAATGCATAAGCTTTATTCACTCGTTTATCACAGAATTCAATTAATGAAGGCTGTGTTTTAAATCCAATATAATTTGGATTTGGATGCTCAGCAATCCATTTTTCAGCTTTCGGCATATCCTCTTCATTTTCTAAGCGGAACATGATTTTCGCTGTTTCTTCACTGTAAAGATCCTCGATGCTTTTGGCAACCTCTACTTTAGATTTGAAGAACTGTGCATACAATTTCAGTGTTTCATCTTCTTTGAAGAAAATCTGTGAATCTGTACGATATACCGATGGATTTGTCTGAAATGGCGCCATCAGCTCAATTGTTTCTTTCAGCCATTCCTTTTTCATCACATAATAATTGTATTCTTTTTTATCAATATTATCCCAAATGACAGAACCATTCATACCAATGGTCAGATCAAAGTCATCATACCCCCACATATCATATCCTTCTCTTATCTGATACAAGGGTCTTCCGGAAGCAATGCCGAAATAAACACCGCTGCTTCTTAATTTTTCAATGCACGCTCTCGCACGAGGTGTCAATGTCTGATGCTTGACGACAAGAGTTGAATCGATATCACATATGATCATTTTTGGTTTATGCATAAAATCACCCTTGTTTATTCTATCACAAAAAGCACTTATTGACTATAACAGTATCAGCGGAGAAACAAAAGAAATCTGTATGAAAGATAGGTCCGATGTTTGCAAATAGGCTGTCATTGAATTTGAATATTGTAGATTGTATATTTAAGAGATAAATTAATTCATTAATGAATTGACTTCTTTTTGGGATGTGTTAAAATGAGTGTAGAAAGTTAGTTAGTCACAGATTATATTTTAGATGACGCTAGACTCAAAACATGTTTTTGTTTTGGGCCTTTTTTGTTATGAGGGAAATCATATGTTCAAATTATTTAAACACAGAAATGAGATTAAGATTGAGGCACCATGCAGAGGAAAAGTCATGTCTTTGGATCATTCACAGGATGAGACATTTCGTACTAGAACTTTGGGGGAAGGCTGCTTTATTCAGCCGGCTGACAATAAAATATATGCACCTGTGGATGGGAAAGTCATCAGTGTGTTTCCGACGAAGCATGCTTTTGGTATTGAAACAAAAGAGGGAATACAGCTGATGATTCATATTGGTATTGATACGGTATATTTGAATGGTCAGTATATTGTTTCATCTTTGAATGCGAATGAAAGAATATATCGCGGAGATGTGATAGCAGAGTTTGAACCGCAGAAAATAACACAAGCTGGATATAATCCGGATGTCTATTTATTTATCTTAGAGAGAAAAGGATATTCAGTCAGTGTTTTAAAAGAAAATGAAATGGTAGAGGAAGGGGATTGTATTATACGCTGTATAAGGGAGGAAGAATAAAATGAGTCAACAATACTATTACTACAAAACAATCAATAACAACGCAATTATTGCACTGAATAAACATAAACATGAGACCATTCTTTTCGGAAAAGGAATCGGAATCAAATGTAATCGAACATTGAATAGTCTTGTTGATTCATCTTTGATAGAACGAGTTTTTGTTGCTCAAGGAAATTTTTCTTATTTGGAGCAGCTGCTTCAGGAAATACCTTATGAGTATTTTGATTTGGTGAAAGATATTTTGGAAGTAGCCAGTCAGCGATTTAATCAGGATTTTACAGATACCTTCTATTTTGCATTGCTTGATCATATTTACTTTGCTCAGAAAATGCTTCAGGAAGGACAAAGTATCATCAATCCTTTGCTTTCTGAAATTAAAATGTTTCATCATCGTGAGTTTGATGTAGCTATGGAAATCATTCAGCTGATCAATCAGCGATTACACACACATTTTGATCAAAATGAGGCAGCTTATATTGCTTTTCATTTTGTAACAGCCATGTCTAATTTAAATCAATCTCAGAATAAGAAATTGATTGCAATGCTCAATGAAACTTTGCGATTTATATCTTCATTGGAAAATATTAATTTGGATGAAAATTCCTATTACTATGGAAGATTGATATCGCACATCAAGTACTTTTTAATTCGTAAGCTCGAAAACAAAGCATTTGAGGAAAAAGAAGTGATGAGTCCTTCAATGATGGAATCTATCTGTCAATCACATTCATATGAATGGAAGTTGGCAGAAAAAATCAAGGATTTCTTCGAGCACGAATTTCAATTAAAGGTAAGTCAGCAGGAATGCGCTTATTTGACTTTGCATATTGTACCAATTATCAGCAGAAAAGGAGAGTGAATTTGAATGGCACAAAACGCAAAACAACTGGCAGAAATGATTCTGCAAAATGTGGGAGGAAAGGATAATGTCAGAGAAATATCTCATTGTATGACTCGACTGCGCCTTTCGTTAAAAGATTCTTCGTTTGTTAAAAAAGAAGAGATTGAAAAAATCCCGGATGTAATGAGAGTAGTTGTACTAGGGGGACAGTATCAAATTGTTTTAGGCGGCATTGTGGATGAAGTGTTTGATGAAGCGTGTAAATTGATTGGGGATAGTGCAAGAATCAATGCAGAAACTATTCAGGAAAATCTGGATGCGCCTGCTGAAAAGCAAAGCGTTGTCAATCGTTTGATTGCTACAATTTCAGGTATTGTAACACCGATTATTCCTGCCATGCTGGCAGCCGGATTTATTACCGCAATTGCAAAGATGGCTGTTTTGTTCGGTGTTCCTGAAACTAATTCAACAATTCAGATCTTAACAGTTGCAGGGGATGTATTGTATGGATTCTTCCCAATCTTTATTGCTTGGTCTGCAGCAAAATATTTCAAGGCCAATATATCTGTGACATTAATGGTTGTGGGACTTTTGGTTTATCCTAGCTTTACCAATTTATTTGCAGAGGGAACCAATATTACATTTTTAGGTATTCCTGTAACAAATGTTTATTATGGAAGCTCTGTATTGCCTGCAATTTTCAGTGCATACTTGATTTCCAAATTTGAAATATTCTTCCGTCGTATTTTACCAAATGCATTAAGAAGCATCTTCGTTCCTTTCTTAAGTGCTTTGGTCATGATTCCTTTGCTGATCATTGTTATTGGTCCTATAGGTGTTTGGGGCGGTGAATTATTTGCTAATATCTTCAGAGCCACTTATGAATTCTCACCAATTCTTGCAGGTGCAATCATCGGCGGTATTTGGCAGATTCTGATTATCTTCGGTATGCATATTGCTATCTTAGGTTTGGTCAGCACACCGAATATTGCTATGTATGGACGTGATACGATTATCATGACACATGCCCCATCCTTGATTTGTCAGGTAACGGCCGCTTTAGCTGTTGCATTGAAGGCTAAAGACAAGACAATTAAGAAAAATGCTTTAACATTAAGCTTAACTTCATTCTTTTCAGGAAGTGTTGTAGAACCGGTTATGTATGGTGTGAACTTGAAATATAAGAAACCAATGATTGCCGTTTGCATCGGCGGTGCTATCGGCGGAGCTATTACTGGAGCGGCCGGAGCAGGTACAGTAGCTGCAGTAGCTTTATCTATTTATACATTCCCAGTTTATTTAGGTGCTGGCTTCGGCGGATTAATGCTTGGCTGCTTGGTTGGCGGAGCTGTAACCTTTATTTTGACTTATATCATGGGAATTGATGAAACGATTGGAGCGTAATATATGAGAACGACACGTGTAAAAGATATTGAATTTAAAAGTGCAGAGCATGTTATTGAAGAAATTGAGAATATGAATGTCAAGGGAGGAAGCCCTTTTGGCAGAGCAGCTGCTTGGGCTTTCAAACTGGCAGTACAGCAGGAAAATATCTCTTCCATTGATGATTTGAAAAAAAGAATAGATAATTTGGCAGAACGGATGCACACTTTAAAACCAACGATGGCAACAATCCATAACAGTTCTGCGCTTGTCAGTCAATTAATAGAGCAAAATTATCATGAAGATGTGGAGCTTCTTAAACAGAAAATTGTTCATCTTTGTGATAAAATCATTGAAAGTTCTTTTGAAGCTGTTGAACAATTGGCTAAGTATGGTGCTAATCTGATTCATGAGAATGATACAATCCTGATGCACAGTTATAGTTCAACTTTAATGGGTATTTTTAAGGAAGCGGCTTATCAGGGCAAACACTTTCATGTGATCTGTACCGAATCAAGGCCATTGCGAGAATCTCGAAATGCTGTGAAAATTCTTCAGGAAGTCGGAGCGAAAGTCACCTTTATTTCAGATGCCTCTGTATATGAATTTATGCCTTTGGCCGATTTGATTATCATGGGAGTGGATACATTGTGCACTGATGGTTCTGTGGCCAATAAAATGGGCAGTGCTCAAATTGCCTGCTTAGCAAGAAACTGCAAAAAACCAGTATATTTTGCCAGCGAATTATATAAATTAGATCCAAGAACACAGCGGGGATATCGTGTGGAACTGGAAAGGAGAACCCAATGGGAACTGGTTAGCGAAGATGATTTTGAAACTTTTGAAAACTTGGAAGTAATCAACCAATTTTTTGATTTAACTTATGCAAAGGACATTACGGGAATCATTACCGAATATGGTGTTTTGGCTCCAGCACAAGTATTGACTTATTGGCGTGAACTTGAACAGAAATTGATAAATGGTTAAAGGAGAACAAATATGTATTTAAGAATTAATCCGGAAGTAAAGAAAGCATTAGAAGAAAATCGACCAGTGATTGCC
>CALUVS010000002.1 GCA_944324265.1 uncultured Traorella sp. | reverse complement strand
AAATGCTTAATTTTCTTCTATATACGGCAAATATCCAATGAAGATATTTTTGCACCTAATTCTTAATATCGTTAATGCCAATCTCTCTCAATACAACAAATTGCAAGTTAAGCCATTATTTTTTTCATTTAACATTTCTCCTTTTGCAGTCTCATTTTAATCATTTAATATACTATATCTTTCGTAAGAAAAAATAAAATCTAATAGTATATTTGGCTGATATACGATACGATTTAGTTAGTTAATTTGTGTACTGATCCTATTTATATTCTATCAAAAAAAAGCTCTTCTGCACTCAATGTTGGTAAAAATCTATTGTAATCAATCGACTTAGCCTTTATTTATCGTATCTCCCAGAAAAATTTGAATATAAAAATATGGTATCTCATCTTTTACACTTGTATAGGTAAAAAGCCCATATTTACTCAGTATTTATGGGCTTTTCACTACTTCTTATATTGTAGTGTTAATTGCTTCATCTCTGTTCCTGTATATCTCAATCGATCTCGGTATTGGATATCAAACTAAAGAATCTTAATAGTGACTTTTTACTCGTTACAGATGCTTTATCCTTCATTTGATAACGGTTTATAATATTGTATCGCAATACAGCCGATGCCTGTATGACATCCCACCGTACTGATCAATGGAATTAAAGAGGCGTTTGCTTTCGGGAATGCTTCTTTGATCTTTCCAAGCATGACTTCGCAGTCTTTGGTTTCTTTGACATAAGCTACAAACACTTCATAGCCCTCTCCGACACCATGCTCTCTCATAAAATCAATGACTCGGTCCAATGCTCTTGGCAATGTACGCACCTTATCAAATACATCAATTCTTCCTTCTGTTGTCTTATCAATACGCAGAACTGGTTTGATCTTCAATAAGTTAGCCAGCATGGCAGCTGTAGGTGTCAATCTTCCTCCGCGTTTCAAATGATCAAGATCCACAGGAACAAGCATTGTAGAAGCACTGTCAATGACACCTTCCAGTTTTTCCTTGATTTCTTCTAAGCTCACTCCTTGTTCATATAACTGCTTTGCTTTGGTTACACAATAAAATTCCAATTCGGCAGTTACATAAGTATCTATGGATTCAAACTGCAGACCTACATGCTCGGCAGCCAAACGCATGGCATTCATCGTGCCTGACAATCCATTGCAGATAGGAACCGCAAATACTGTATCATAGCCTTCATTTTTGATTGTTTCAAAAGTTTCCTGAATATAGCCCAGAGGCGGCAAAGATGTTTTCATCATGACACCGTCAGCAATTTTTTCATACACTTCATCAATACTTAAATCTTCCAATTCCAGATAACTGACTTTATCATCAGTTATCTGCAATGGGCAGCTATAGATTCCCATTTCTTTTAATTGTTTGACATTTCTGGATGTTCCGCTGTCACAAACAAACGCTACTTTCATTTTGATTCCCCTTTTTCTTTTTATTTCTTAAATGCTTGAACTCCAATACAATCACAGCCTGTATGCACTGAAATAACAGATACTAAATCCAAGATCTCAATTTCATGATTTGGGAATTTTTCCTGAATTTTCTCTTTTACAAGCTGAGCCATTTCCATACAGTCACTATGTGCAATAAAGATGCGATAAGAATCATCTACACCTCTGTTCACTAATTCATTGACTACACGATCCACGGCTTTATTGAATGTTCTGATTTTTTCAAATACATCAATTTTCCCCTCGCTGCTTTTATCCAATTTCAAAATTGGTTTGATTTTCAATAAACCAGCTAAAGTGGCAGCTAAAGGTGTCAATCTGCCCCCGCGTTTTAAGTGATCCAGGTCATTTGGAATGATAAAAGTCATGCCCCCATCACCGCGTGCCTGAGTTTCATTCACAATTTCTTCGATTGAAGCTCCTGCATCATACATTTCCTTCGCCTTGATGATCGAATATTTCTGCATGGCACTTGTTGTATAGATATCTACATGTACAAATGTCAAGCCAGCATTTTCAGCTCCTAAGCGAAAAGCGTTATACGCACTGGATAAGCCCGGATTAATTGTCATACAGAAAACGGCATCATAACCATCATTTTTAATCTGTGCAAATGTTTCTTCAATCAATCCCAAAGGCGGAACAGACGTACTCATCATTTGTCCCTGTCGGATCAATCCATAGATTTCTTCATTTGTTGTATCTACAAAGTCCAATACTGCTTTATTCTGATCCACAAATACAATCTGCAGCGGAATACAGTAAATCCCTAGTTTTTTTAGCTCCGCCGGGTGTACTCCGCAAGCAGAATCTGTTACAAATGCTACTTTCATTATATCATTCCTTTCACAGCAATGTTATTATATCATATTTGTGATTCAATAAACACTTCTTCCTATTTTTTTAACGACATTCATTTACAAGAAACACCACATCTACTATAATGATATCACTATGACACGTATCAAAGAAGAATTCATTCATGAAATTGAAATAGAAAAAAGTCGTTTTATCTGTTATCTGAATCGAGCTTTCAGTGAAAGTGAAGCAAGAGAATACATCTTAAGCATCAAAAAGCTGCATCCCAATGCAACCCATCACTGCACGGCCTTTGTCATCGGGGAACATGATGAGATTCAAAGAAGCAGTGATGACGGCGAACCTAGCGGCACTGCAGGTGTCCCAATGCTGGAAAGCTTAAGAAAAAATCAGATGCAGAACATTGTTGCTGTCGTTGTACGCTATTTCGGAGGAATTAAGCTGGGAGCCGGCGGCTTGATTCGTGCATATTCCCGAAGTGTATCCGAAGCGATTCATTTGGCTGACTGTACAGAAACGATGCTGGTGCATTGCTATCAGCTGACTTTTTCTTATGATCTGATCGGTAAATTGGATTATTATTTGGCCAATCATGAAGCAGAAGTAATCGATAAGCAATATGAGGAACAAGTCACTTATCGCTATATTACCCCGCGAGATAACTTAGAACCAGATATTCAGGAAATCAGCAGCGGCAAAGCCAAGCTTGTTTATCTAAGTGATGAAATCAGAGAAGTGGATGTGAAGAAATACTAGTTATTTCTTCTTTTTATTGTTTGAATCGTTTATAATTGAAATATGATGAAATTAAATGAATTAAAAGAAAATACAACATTATTAATTCCTGCTTCTTCCATGATGGAATTGCGTCAGTATTTATTTGATCATCAGATCAAAGGAATCAAACTTCTGTCTATCCAGCAATTTTTGGATAGTTTTGTTCTTTCTGATACCTCTTCTTTTTCATTGCATTTTTTAGCCTTGCAGCGATTAAAAGAATTACAGAAAGAGCTGTCTTTCTTTCAGAATATCTGCACAGACGCTTCTTTTGTCAAAGAATGTCTTTCTTTTTTAGAAACCTTGCATAGCTATGAAATAACTGCAGAAAAACTGCCTCAAAACAATGAAAAACAAAAAGAAATGAAGAAGATCATGACTTATTTATATGATCTTCCTACACAAGGTCAGCTCAATCAAAAAATTCTTCATTCTTTGACTCCTTTGGATATTTCTCAGCTTTGTATTCTTTATCCGCATGCTTCTTATAAGGAACAAAGAATAATTGAGAAATTGACAGCATTAGGAGCTGAACAAATCGAATTAGAAGCTTATCAGCCGCACATCGAATATCAGACTGCCGGCAATATGCGTCAGGAAGTGGAAAGTGTCGCTCAGAAGATCATTCAGTTGAATCTATATCCGAAGGATTGTATGATTGCCATTCGTGATGAAAGCTATCTGCCGCTGATACGTTCTGTTTTTGCGCGCTATCATATTCCTGTTGCTTTAAAAGATACACAGACCAGTGAAGTCGTTCTGCAGTGTTTAACTTTATTAAAATTCAGCTGTAATAATAATGCCGAAAACTTCATGAACTGTCTTGTGAATCACTGCTTCGGCAATACTTTTGCCTTATTAGAAGCACAGAAGATATGGCCTTATCACTGGCATGAAAATTATCCGGATCTAACACAGTTCAAAAATGAACTGGATCTTTATACACCCGCTCAGATTCAATGGCTGATTTCACTGATTGAAAAAGCCAATCAGCAGAAAGAAGAAATCAAACCTTATTTGATTCGTCTGACACAAGCCGAAAATTATCTGAAAAAAATTGAAGCGGCCGATGAAATACTTCGTGTTTTCCATCCCAATCCGCAAGATCAGAAGATTATTTTACGTCTTCAGTCTCTGTTTCAGGAAGCCAGCAGTTTTCTGCATGATACAGCGGATTTTCATTTATTATTGGATGAATTATCTCATCTGCAGCTTCATGAATCTTCTTTGCAGTTTAATATTATTCGAACGGCAAATGTTTCAGATATCTGTTTGAATTACAAGCATTTATTTGTCTTAGGGGCTGTGCAGAATGCCTATCCGGGATTTAAAGGAGCCAGCGGAATTTTTGATGAAAACTATATTGCTGAGATTGAAGGTTATCCATCCCTTGAACAAAGATTTGAAACACACAATCAGTCAATCTTAAGTATTTTTGATCAAGCAGAAAATCTCCATGTGACTTATCCGCTGAATGATTACTTAGGCAAAGCATATGAATCTTCTTTGGAAGTAGAATCTTATCTGCATCATGATAAGCCTTCTGCTGTTTCACTGGTTCAGGTTCAAAATAATACACAGGAAATTGAAAATATTGATGAAGATTTAGCTCATCAGCTATATGTCAAAGATCAGATCTTCAAAGGATCTGTTTCTTCTTTGGAAAGCTATGTCAGCTGCAGCTATAAATACTTTTTAAAAAATGGCTGCAAGATCCAAGAACCTTTCTCTGTAGGTTTTGATGTGGCCAAATTGGGGACTTTGACTCATGCCGTCTTTGAAAAACTCGTTAATCAATACGGTAAGCAATATGCTGCGCAGAAATTAGATGAAGCATATGCCATTATGGAACAAGGCTTTGAGGAAATGCATCAGATTTTCCCTCATCTGGATTTTACTGTCATGCGCCGTAAGCTCAAAGAAAGGCTGCGCATGAATTTGGACTTCATGAAACAAATGGAAGAGCATTCTCAGCTCACCCCTACACATACTGAAATGGAATTCCATCATCTGATGCCTTTAAGCCAGCAGGTGACAATGGATATGCGCGGTTATATTGACCGTATCGATGAAGACAATGAAACTTTCCGTATTGTCGATTACAAGAGCTCAGCGCATACTTTAAATAAAGAAAAGGTCTTTTCAGGCCAGCAGCTGCAATTATGCACCTATCTGACGCATATGCATGATGCATTGCACAAGCGTCCGTTAGGAGCCTTCTATTACAGTTTTCACAATGAAGAAAGAAAAGGTCCATATGAAAAAATCAAACGAGTGGGTACTTATACGATTACTCAAACAGACATTAATGAACTGAATCATCAATTATTTGATTCCCATTTATTGAGCGGATGGTTTTTTGATGAAGGCTATAATCGAATGGATGATATCGGAGCCTATACAAAATCAATGGGATTAAACAAAGATGGAATGGTGACTTTAAAACGAGCAAAGGTCTATGATATTGAACAAGTTAAAGAAAAAATAGAAGAAATGTTAAAAATCATTGCTTCCTCTATTTTGTCCGGTCAGGTTGTACCAAATCCAAACAAAAATTCCTGTACCTATTGTGAATATCAAGCCATCTGCCGTTTTCATCAGGCACCGATTGAAAAACAGTTATTAGTTGAATATCCGGAATGCATGCAGGACAAGAAAAAGGAGGAGGCGGACAATGAGCAGTAAATGGAACAGCCAGCAATTAAAAGCTATTGAAGCCCGCAATCGCAATATTCTTGTCTCTGCCAGTGCGGGAAGCGGAAAAACAGGCGTGCTCGTTCAGCGCCTTTGTGAATTAGTCTTAAAAGATCATATTCAGATCAATGAAATACTAGCAATGACTTTTACAGAAGATGCAGCCAATGAAATGAAAAAGCGTTTATCTAAGCAGATTACTGCATTGATGAATGAAGAAACTGATGAAAAACAAAAGGCATTCTTAAAAAAGCAGCTTTCATTATTAAGTGATGCCGCTATTTCTACAATTCATTCTTTCTGTTTATCTATTTTAAAAGAGTTTTATTATGTCATTGATTTTTCGATGAAACGAGTGGAGAATATCCTCACTCAAGATGAAGCCTTATATAAAGAAAAAGCAGCAGAAGCAGTGATTCAGAAACAGCTTCAAAGTCAAAATGAAGCTTTTATTCAATTGAATTATCTGTTAAATGAAAATCCTGCCAATACACAGGATATCAAAGATGTGATTATTTTGACGGCAGAAGCAGCCAATTCTCATGCTCAGCCAAAAGAATGGCTCCAGCAGGCTTTAGCTGAATATCAAAATGTGAATATGTCAGCTCATCCTACAGCGTCTTATACGATGTTTCTGCAATATTATCAAACTCAGATTCAAATGTATATGGAAACATTGGAAGCCATGATGAAAAGCTATAATGAACATGCCATCAAAGAAAAGCATATGGAACAGCTTTTCTATAAACAGGAACAAGCCAAAGAACTTTTAACTGCCGATAAAAATGCAGATGAATTGCGCAAGAACATTGTTTTTTTATCCAAGCTGAAACTTGATAAGCCGGCAGATGATACCTGCGCACAGTTAAGAAGCAATTTGTTTGCAATTGAAGATGAATTATTAGGCATACCGCCAATGGAAGAAATGATCAAAGATCTGAAAGAGATTGCCCCTTTAGCAGAAAAACTGATTGAATGTGCTTCTGACTTTTTGGATGAATATGAAAAGATCAAATGTGAAAATGAATGCATTGATTTTTCTGACATGGAGCATTATGCATTAAAAATTCTGAAAAAGAATAATCATGAAGTAGCAAAAATCTATCAGAAACGCTTTAAGCAAATTATGGTCGATGAATTTCAGGACAGCAACGATGTTCAGGATGAATTAGTGCGATTGATTTGCCGAAAGGATAATGTATTCCGTGTCGGCGATGTCAAACAATCCATTTATCGTTTCCGTCATGCGATGCCTTCCATCATGCAAAACTATAAAGTGCTGAATGATGAAGTCAATGAATGTATTATTTTTAATCGCAATTATCGTTCCAGTGAAACTCTGGTAGAATTTAACAATGTGCTTTTTGAAATCTTGATGAATATTCCCGGATTTAATTCTCTGCCTTTCGGCAAAGAAGACCGTGTTGAAATCGGTACTGATGCTCAGAAAAAGGTTCAGAAGCCTGTGATCTTTCATGCTTTGAATCCGGAATTAAAATCTTATGAGAATGAAAAGATAAGAAAATATGATTATAAAGCAAGATATATTGCTTATATGATCGAAAAAATTCATAAGGAAGGAAAATATGATTACAAAGATATGGCTGTTTTAGCCAGCGGCAATTCGACCTTAGCACAAATTCGTGATGTGCTGAAGGAATACAATATTCCTACTTATGTCAAAAGCCGCAGCGGTTTTTTCGCCAATCCAGCTATTCAAATATTATTGTGTACACTAAGATCTTTGGTCAATCCGCAGAATGATATTGATTTTGTAGGCATGCTGACGAGTCCATTTTTCAATTTCACAAGTACACAATTAGCGCAAATTGCGGATCAGAAAGAAAAGAGTCAATCTTATTATGACTATTTGAAGCAAACTGACAGTGAATTATTGACATCCTTTGAAGAACTGCGAAAATTGGAACGCATCAGCGATATCATTACGCAATGCTTCTGCTGGAATCAATTTTATGATCGAGCTTGTTCCAATGCAGATAAGACAAATTTGGACTTGTTTTTTGATAAGGCTGTCCAATATGAAAGCACGAAATCTTCGCGCTTGGATAGTTTCCTGGATGCCGTGGAGGGATGGAGTGAAACGGACAGTGAAGAAGCCAGTTCTATCGGAAAGGGTGACAATGTTGTTCGTCTGATGACAATTCATGGTTCCAAAGGCTTGGAATTTCCGGTTGTTTTCTTATGGTGCTCCTCCAGCAACAAAAATCAGGATATCGGACCGAAAGTCATCTATGACAATCAATTGGGAATCGGCATGAAAATATTAAAAACGCCTTCTCGTTATGTCCGCAATACTTTGCCGCGCATTGCAATTGAGTACAAGCAGAATCGTGAAGACCTTGAAGAAAGCATCCGTGTGTTATACGTTGCGACCACAAGAGCAAAAGATGAAATGCATTGCGTGGACTTTGTTAATCTCGATGCCATCAGCACCCCAATCAATACCACTGTTTTAAACAGCCGCAAAGGCTCCACTTCACAGATCATTCAAGCCTTGATCAATAAAAACGTTCCTCATTTATTCCAGATTCATCCAGTCAATGAGTTGTGGGTAAATACGTATGCTTCCTCAGTACAGACCAACTCTGCGCAGTTTCTGCCGGATTACACAGCAGAACAGCCGCTGAATCTATATTCGCCGACTACGGCTGCAGCAATTGCCTGCAAACCGTTAGATTTATCAACACCTATCCGCAATAACTACGGGAATGAATTTCATAAGATGATTGAAAAGCTGCCGGTGTCTGCTTGGAATGATAAAATGATAGAAGATCAAGCTAAAAAACTGAATTGTCCAAATATCCATTGGCTAAAAAAAGATTTAATAGCACTGCAGTCCAATGAAGTATTTCTGCAATGTCAAAAAGGTCAGATTATTCATGAATATCCATTTGCAGTACAAAAAGAACAAGAAATACTTACTGGTTCTATGGACATGATCTCAATTTTAAAAGATTGTCTTATTCTTATCGACTTTAAAACAGATTGGGCAGAGGAAGAAGAATTAATTCAGCGACATGCGCATCAGTTAAAAGACTATATTTATGCATTATCTGTTTTATATCCGAATATTCCGATACAAGCTTATATTTATTCCACACATTTAAAGAAAATGATTGCAGTAAATTAAAAGTGTCCGTAAGGACACTTTTATACTTTTATGATTCTGCTTTCTTTTCTTGGCTTTTCTTTCGGCATAGGGCCTTCACAATAACCCAAGATTACATTGCATACCGCTTCCATATCCTCAGGTACACCCCATTTTCTGCGCATTTCTAAGCCATATTCAGTGGCAAACACTTCACCTGTTCGCCCGATATAACAAGCTCCCAATCCAAGAAAATGAGCTGCCAGCCATATATTTTCTGCAATCATCGCTCCATCTGACTGAGCATACGGACCTTTTCTTGTGAATATGGTCAATACACAAGGAGCATCATAATATCCATTCATAATCGTAAAATCATCTTGAATACTTGGCTGATCATTTGAGATAGAATGAGCAACCTTCGCAGGATCATTGCCCTTGAACTGCATATAGCGATTAATTTTACCAAGCTTTTCATTCACTTCTTTATCTTGACAGACAACAATACGAGAATATTGATTATTGCCGGCACTTGGTGCATATAATCCTGCCTCTAAAATCTGATCAAGCAATTCTTCTTCAATTGGTTTGTCCTGAAAACGGCGAATTGCATGACGAGTTTTCATTTTCTGTATCATTTCATTCATATATGTGCCTCCTCTTACAGCTTTATTTTATTTAAATGTAAAAGCTATACAAGTACGCACTTTTTTGTAACCATGAAAAAAGCAGCTATTTCTGTGCTGCTTTCTGTAATTTCTTTTGATACATCAATTTATCTACCTGCTGAAGGATTTCTTCTTCATCTTTGTGCGGAGGCTGACAATATAGTACTCCAATACTTACTTGATTAAATGGACATGGTGCTCCCTTTTCCCATCCGCGGCATTCCCTTAATCGTTCAACTATGTTTTCTGAAACCTGACCCTGATAGATGGCAATAAATTCATCTCCGCCAAAGCGAAACATTTTCCCATTGGAATCTAAAATAGAAGAACTTATTTGCGCAAAATGCTTCAAATATTCATCACCTATAACATGTCCATATTGATCATTGATTTGTTTGAAACGATCCAGATCCATAAACAAAACAGAAAAAGTCTGATCGGAACTAATCAAAGAATGCAGGTATTCCCAAAAATAACTGCGATTCCCCAGACCCGTCAAATAATCATGAGAAGCTGCTTCCTTCAAATGATTAAGTTCCAATGAATCATATACGATTTTATACAAAATATAATAAGAAACATGCACAGATACAAATATTAAAATTAATGCAGTTAATGCAGCAACAGAGCCTTCATAATCAATAAAGATATTACACAGCAAAGCCAATACTAAGAAATTCAGACAATTTCCCAGCCCCATATATAAATACCAATTTTTTTCAAAAATCTCCATATTATTCAATGCAAATAAATACTTTGGTACAAAAAATTTATAATAGGGCCATGCCGTCACTGCCAGCAGCAATGTCTGAATGATAAAATGATAATCAGCAGGGAAAATAAATATCTTTACAATCTGCTGAGAAATCGCAAAAATTCCTAAAGTATATGTCCAGCAAGTACACATGATAACAAAAATCAGTAAATTTCTTTCTCGATATAAATAGCTAAGCGGGATCAGAAATACAAAACCCAATAACATATACTCTCCATTGCCGATATAAGGAAATATACTGTGCAATGCAAGACCAATACCAAAAGGAATTATTGAACTCAATAGCAATACAATGGTTGTTTTGCAAAGTGAGTATTTTCTATGACAATAGTAATCAACAGTAAATATATTAAACAATAGCATTTCAACTAATGACAATACACTCATAATCTTAGACAATCCTCTTCTCTATGGATATTTTAGCACATACATATTCTTATGAAAAGCGTAAAGAATCAGCATATTAAAAGACATGGGTCATATCACCATGTCTATGTTTTTTTATTTATGCTGTTCTTCGCTCTTTACTTCAAAGTGAACTAACAGAGCTAATGCAGTACGCAGAACGATAATTCCTGCAAGTAAAGCAATTTCATCTAAATTGCGTGCAGTAATCGTCTTAATAATTTCTCCTGCCATCAAGAATTCCAATCCCAAAGCTAAATTTTTCCCTAAGATCAAACCTGCAGGATTTTCTTCTTTGCCAATATAAGACTTCACGCACTGTACAAGTGACATCGCTGCTCCAATGACCAGAACTAAGATCCCGATCAGTTCCAATAAACCGATCAATTCCGGTGCAATCACTTCAATGATTGACTCAAAGAATGATACATGACCTTCTGCAGCTTCGGCAGTCAAAAACAATATTCCCGGCATTCAAAAAAACCTCCCTATTTTGAATTGTATTGCTGAAGAACTTCGCTTACTGATCTATTTTCTTCAATGCCTTTTACAATCTGACCTAAAAGACGTCCTACAGATAAGACTTTCATTTTGCTTAACTGAGCAGCCTTTTCATTTTGAGGAATTGTATTCGTACATACAAATTCCACGATCTTTGATTCTTTTAAACGATCAATTGCTGGACCTGATAATACACCATGAGCACATGTTGCATAAACAGCCTTAGCACCATTGCGATAAAGCATATCAATACCTGAAACCAATGTTCCGGCAGTATCAACAATATCATCGACGATGATTGCTGTCTTTCCATCTACATCCCCAATCAAATTCATCGCTTCTGCAACATTTGGTTTTGGACGGCGTTTGTCAATGATTGCCAATGGTGCATGCAGCATTTCAGCCAATACACGCGCACGTGTAGTACCGCCGTGGTCTGGGGAAACGACAACAACATTTTCCAGATTCAATGAATCAAAATATTCTCCGATAATTGGCATACAGCTGATATCATCGGCAGGAATATCAAAGAATCCCTGGATCTGAGTAGCGTGCAGTTCCATCGTAATCACACGAGTGGCTCCTGCTCTTTCCAGCAGGCTTGCTACCAATTTAGAAGTAATTGGCTGTCTTGGACGAGCTTTACGATCCTGACGTGCATAACCAAAATATGGAATGACAGCATTGATTGTTGCTGCACTGGCACGTTTGCAGGCATCGATGCAAATCAACAGTTCCATTAAGTTATTGGATACTGGAGCACATGTTGACTGAATAATATAAACATGCTTTCCACGTACAGATTCTCCCAACTGAACTAAAATTTCACCATCTGAGAAATGACGTACATCACAGTTTCCTAACGGAATCCCCAAAGTCTGTGCAATTTCATTTGCCAGATCTACACTAGAAGTTAACGCAAATACTACTGTATCTTTTATCATGTCCTTACCCCGCTTTATTTATTTTGAAAAAAATTTGTTTCCATAGTCCTGCTTGTTCACCTGACGAGCACGCGCGATGCCCATTGCTCCTTCTTCGACATCATCAGTAATCGTAGAGCCTGCAGCCAAAAGCACATTTGCTCCTACTGTTACCGGTGCAATCAGATTCACATTGCTTCCTACAAATACGTTGTCGTGAATAATGGTCTTGCTTTTCTTTTTCCCATCATAATTGCAGGTAACTACTCCGCAGCCAATATTCACATTCTTGCCGATAATGCTGTCACCAAGATAAGTCAGGTGTGCACACTTGCTGCCCTGCCCAAAATCAGTATTCTTGAATTCCACAAAGTTTCCGATGCGGCAATCTTCATGAACTACACTGTGAGCACGTAGATGAGCAAATGGTCCTACTGTACTTCCCTTCATCACTTCACTCTCAACAATCTTGCTTGAATCAATTTCAACCTCATCGCCAATGATCGCATTTCTGAGATAAGAATTCGGCAGAATCTTTGTATTCTTGCCAATCTTCGTTTCACCAGCAATCGTCACATTGGGATAAATCAATGTCCCTTCACCAATTGACACTTCCTCATCAATATAAACATGTTCAGGATCTATAAACTGAACACCTTGATCCATCAGTGAGCGAATTTTTTCTTTCATTTCAACACTCTCTTTCTTGAATTGATTTCACACATCTATTCTAACAAATTTCCCCCTATATTAGAATTGTTTTTTACTTTTTTTACCATTTAAAATTTTAGTTTTGCATATAAAATCCACATACAGCTGTTTTCTATGCATATATTCCTTCAAAAGCTCTTTCTTTTTCGTACAGGCAAATACACAAGAACCGCTTCCTGACATCAATACGAATTCAAAGCCAGCCTGAATCAAATCATTTTTCATAGTCAATATTTCCGGAACTAATTCAAAAGCACTGCTTTCCAATGAATTAGAAGCAATCACTGATAAAGCATCCAAATCATTTTTCAGCAAGCATTGCTTCACCTGTTCAATATCCGGATGAGCACATTTTTCTAAGTTCAATTGCTGAAAACAGGTACCTGTCGGAACTCCTTTTTTGGGCTTTACCAGCAATACATCAAAATCATTGGGCATCTCAAATGTCTCGATTTTCTCTCCGATACCTTTTACACAGGCACATTGATTGATGACACAAAACGGTACATCCGCTCCAATCTTTTTTCCGAGAAGACTTAATTCTTCCAACGATAAATTCAATTGACACAATTGATTGATCCCGCGCATCACAGCTGCCGCATCAGCACTTCCTCCGGCCAACCCCGCTTCCATCGGAATTCTTTTCAGGCAATGAATCTGAAAGTGTTCCTTCAGCTGAAACTGCTCTCTCATCATTTCAACGGCCTTGACCATCGTATTGTTTTCACCTATGACACTTTCTAAGTTCCAATGATATTCATCATGATCGGCCAGCTCAATGTCAATCTCATCGTTTAATTCCAAAGGAGCCATGACCATCTCCAATTCATGATAACCATCTTCTCTTCGTCTGACAACATTCAATGCCAGATTAATCTTCGCATATGCTGATATTTTCATTTTCAACCACCCGATACAATCGTATAAATTCTTCCATGCTCAATGTTTCTGCCCGTCTTGTCTCTTCAATGCCTGCTTTCTCCAATAAATCCTTGGCAATCGTTTTTTCCGGCACACATAAAGATAAGTTATTCAGAATTGTTTTTCTGCGCTGCCTGAAACAACTTTTGACTACCTTGAAAAACAAAGCTTCATTGATCGTTTTATCTTTTTCCTTAAAAAGAAACTGTAGGACGGCAGAATCCACATTCGGTTTTGGATGAAAGACATTTTTCGGCACCTTCATGACATTTTTCACACTGCAGCGATACTGCGTGATCACACTCAGTGCATTGTAATCTTTGGTATTGCTTTCTGCCGTAAAACGATCCGCCACTTCTTTCTGCATCATCACCGTGATCTGTTTGATCGGTGCATCTGATTCAAAGATCTTAAATAAGATCGGTGTTGTAATATAATACGGAAGATTGGCTGCAATGACCACATCATATCCTTGTTTCCCATAAGGCTCAACCACCTCATTCAGATCTGCTTCCATGAAATCCTGCAGAATAATCTCCACATTCTCACAGTCACTCAACGTATCCTTCAATACTTCCGGCAAACGTTCATCAATTTCAAAAGCAATGACTTTTTTTGCCACTAAGGAAAGCTGCTGTGTCAAAGCCCCGATACCCGGTCCAATTTCAATGGCCACACAGTTGTCACTAGCCATCGCACTGGCTGCAATTTTGGATACAATGCCCGGTTCAATCAAAAAATTCTGACCATAGTTCTTTTTCGCATATAGATCATACTTTTCTAATATTTCTTTTGTTCTTGATGGTGTCGCTATTACTCGCATAATTCTTCCTCTATCATTGTTTCTAAAGTTTTTTTATCTATCTGAAGCATATTCAATCGTTTATATAATGTTTTGGCATTGGCCTTACCGATAAACAGACGTATCCCTAGTTTTTCGCGAAGCAGTGCACTGTTTTCTCTGCCGGTCAATCCCAGTTCTATAAAATCTTCCCAGCTCAATGTTTCTTTGAAATCTTCGCTGTAGGTCATCAAATGACTTAAGCTTTCCATAAGATCTTCTTTGCTGGCATGTTCCACTCCTACTTTTTTGGATGTCCGTGCATTTTTCTTATCAATAAATGCATTTTTGCAATTCGGTACAGCCTGATTGATGGCACAGCGGATCTTTTCTCCCGGCGCATCCGGATCTGTAAAGATGATGACTCCTCTTTTTTGATTCGCCAAAGCAATCGTCTTCATGGTCTTGGCCGATAAATGCGTTCCATGAGTAATGATTGTATCACATCCAAAAAAAGAGTGAAGCTTTTGTGCATCATTTTTTCCTTCTACTACAAGTATTTCTTTTATTCTCATGTCCTTATTTTACCATAATTTTCAGCTAATTTTACGCTTATATGAAAAAAGCGCCTTTCGACGCTTATACTGCACAGGCTCTTCCGACTCTTCCGCCTACTCGTTCAATCACTACTTTCGGATTGGAATAAGCTCGATTGATCGAAATGTTATGCACCTGTTCGCTTCCCTTGAATAAATCAAGCTTCGCTCCTTTGATTGCTCCGCCTCGATCCAATACGATTGCTTGGAAAGGAACACCTTCCTGCAGACCATCACCGCTGAAGCCGTGATCATAAATTGTAACGATAGAGCACAAAGGAATATTGGGATCTGCCGCTACAATATAATAGCCGCCGTATGTAATCCCTTCCTGCATATTGCCGTCTGGCTGACGAACTGAATGAAGTCCGACTGAAACACCGACCGATGTTCCGCCATATCCATCTTCAGAAACATGACAGCCATAGCAGTCAACCCCATATGTGGTTATCTTCGGATAAAACTCACTGCCGACTGAAATCGTACCGCCAAACTGCATCTTTGGCGCTACTGCTGGAGTTACAACCGTAGAATCCAAGACAGGGGTTCTTGATAATTCCACCCCATTGGCATCATAAGTGACAAGGAAGTCTTCACTTGTCGTTTCTGGTGTCCCTTCTACATAACTTGCAACCCATGGAAGGCCATCCCCTCCATCATATTCTGCGTATTCCATTTCCGGCATTTCGTCAGAAACAGTTACGACAGTTTCTTTTACTACTTGAAAATCTATATCCTCTGATATCTGCTGCTTCAGCACTAATGTGTCTGTATAGTAAGCAACAGAACTTGTACATCCGCACAAAGTAAATATTGTTATGAACAATCCGAAGATTCTGTGTTTTACTTTCATAAAACCCTCCTATTTTTCACAAACAAGATAGAGTATAGCACACATGACCGAACTTGTCTAATTTTTGAGGAAAAAATTGCCAAAAACGGCCTAAATATGCCTTGAAAGGGCTTTTATGACGCTTTTTTTCTATGAAATTATACCTAATTTTAATTTACAATTAAGTACTCTTAAAACAGATTCGTCGATTCTTTCTTCACTGATTTTTCCATCCTTCACTGCTTGAATGACCGCAGGAATCTGCACCTCATAATTGGTTGTACAAATCAAATCATTGCCTGAAATTACGGCCTGAATTGCAGCTTCTTCATCTGAATAAAGATCTCTTACTCCCTGCATGAACAAGTCATCGGTGACAATGACTCCTTCAAATCCTAAGTCATTTCTTAAAATTTCATGGACTGCAGATGACAAGGATGCAGGTGTGAATTCATCCATATTTTTCACAATCGTATGTGTGATCAAAACCAGATCCGCTCCTGCTTCTATCCCTGCAGAAAAGGGAATAAAATCTCTTTCATAAAAACTTTCCAAGCTTCTTTCATCTATGGCTACACCTGTATGTGTATCTTCATTATTCCCATAACCAGGAAAATGTTTCAGAACGGAGGCAATCTTTTCTTCTTTCATAACAGAAACGACGGTTTGGGCATATTGTGCTGTCAGTTCAGGATCTGTACCGAAAGATCGTTCATAAATATAATCTTCGGCAGTTTCCGGTACATCTACGACCGGGGCAAAGTTCATATTCAAGCCGATGCTTCGCAGCAGATTGCATTTTTCAAGTGTATCACTGCTGACTAAATCAATGCCGCCTTCCTGATACAATGATTGCGGAGAATGAAAAGGGACTGCCCGATATTGCGGATATAAAGAAATACGATTGACAATTCCTCCTTCTTCATCAACACCCATAAACATATTGATCGGATTTTGATGCTGAAGAGCGATAATCTTTTCATTCATGCTTTCTATCGTTTCATCCGCAAAATCCTTCGCAAAGAAAATAAATCCGCCGAAATCATAGAGGGCCAGATCTTGAGCCGCTTGATCTGAATAACGCACCAGAAACATCTGACTTACTTTTTCTTCCAATGTCATATTCTCTAAGATCGCTTCTGCACGGCTTTTGGGTACCTCAACAGGCTGTTCAGGAGCTTTTGTTTCTTCTTCATCTTTCGGTTCTTCAATGATTTCTGAAGGATTCTCTTTCTGTACATCTTTGGGTTCCAAAGGAAATATTGAACAGCCGCCTAACACAAAAAGACAGCACAGACTCAACAATATCTTTTTCACAGGACCTCTCTCCTTATATATTGAATAGTAGTTTCTAATCCTTTTTCTGCATTCATCTTTAATAGTTTTTCAAGCAATGTGCGTGTATTTTCATGCATCAAATAATGATCCTTTCCTTTCTCATAGTATTTAAGTGCAGAATCATCTTGATAATTCTCTTTTAAATAGATCATAGAGGCAGCAATGCGATCACAGAACATTTCCACTACATATTTCTTCGGCATTTCCATTCCCTGAAAACCATTCGGTGTCAGATCGATCCAATATTCCCAATGGTGTTTATTTCTTCCTTTGTGATGAAGCCATCCGGCAGAATAGCCAACCACTTCTTTTTCTCTGTCAATCGGAGATCGATTCCCCTGAAAATATTTCACACCATTTTTAAATTCCACCCAAGAATATTTTGACAGATCGTGAGTAATCCCTTGCCGATATAATCCGCATCGGAAACAAAGTCTTCCCACCTTGATCTTATGCCTTGTAATCGTGGAAAAATGACCCCAAAGCTTATTCATGATTTACTCCCAATAACGCACATACCTCTTCAAAGCATGTTTCATTGGCAGCAATGATTCCCACCGGATTCAGATAATCAAATTCTCCATGCAAAGCTTTTGCACATGCCTGCGCATTTTTCATGATGATCAGACCGGCGGCATAATCCCATGGAGAAAGTCTTTCTTCATAATAGACATCAACTCTGCCGCAGGCCACGTAGCAGCAGTCCAAAGCAGCAGAACCGGTTCTTCTGACATCACGCCCGGCTAAAAAGAGCTTCTTCATATTATCAAATACAACATCGGCATATTCTTTATAATAAGGAGCAGTTCCTACAACTGAAATTGCATGTTTCAAGTCATTTTGACTGGCATGAATTCTTTTGCCGTTCAAATAACTGCCTTCATTTTCAATCCCGACAAAACATTCATTCAAGAAAGGATTATAAACAACACCAATCAGTCCTTTTTTCTTATACAATAAAGCTATAGAAATGCAGGAATGATGAAAATCATACGCAAAGTTTGTTGTCCCGTCAATCGGATCAATGACCCAAGTATATTCCTCTCCGATGGTTTTATGCGTATCTTCTTCCGCCACATACTCACTTTGCGGCAATAATTCCAAACAAGCCTTTAAGATCATTTCCTGGGCTTTTACATCCAGATCAGTCACAATATCAGAAGCCTGTGTTTTTTCTGAAATATTTGTTATTTTATTTTGTGTTATGAACTCGCCTGCTCGGCGGGCAATAGTTTCTATTTCTTTGGCTAATTGTTTTACTTCCATAAGTTCACCTCATCTTGTACATTATAGCATAGACGCTTTCTTTGTGATAGAATAGAAAAGAGGTGATTTGATGCTTACAGATACGATTGCGGCAATCTCTACTTCTTTGCAGGATGGGGCAATTTCCATTGTCAGAGTAAGCGGAAATGAAGCGATTGACATTGTCAATCAATGCATTAAGAAAGATTTAAATGAAGTGAAAAGTCACACGATCACTTATGCTTATTTCATAGATCCTTTGACTCATGATACGATTGATGAAGTACTCATCAGCGTATTCAAGGCTCCGAAAACTTATACCACAGAGGATATTGTGGAAATCAATTGTCATGGCGGTAAGTATGTGACAAGAAGAATTCTGAATACTTGTTTAAGTTTAGGAGCTCGATTGGCTGAACCAGGTGAATTCACACGCCGTGCTTTCTTAAATGGGCGCATTGATTTAACACAGGCTGAAGCCGTCAATGATATCATTCAAGCGAAAAACAAAGCCAGTGCTTCTGTCGCTATCAAGGGCATCAAAGGCAGTGTAAAAGCTTTATTGGAACCGCTCATTGATGATCTGCTGGATATCATTGCTACCATTGAAGTCAACATTGATTATCCGGAATATGATGATGTGGAAATGCTGACGAATGACTCTGTATTGCCGCATGCAAAAGAATGGCTCAAAGAAATAGAAAACTGCATTCAAAAAAGTGAATCAGGAAAAATACTGCGTGAGGGAATCAAGACAGCTATCATCGGAAAACCGAATGTGGGCAAATCTTCTTTATTAAATGCTTTATTGGAAGAAGAAAAAGCAATTGTTACGGATATTGCCGGAACGACACGTGATTTGGTTGAAGGCTATATTCAGTTAAATCAATTGACATTGAATCTGATTGATACTGCAGGAATTCGAGAAACAGAAGATGTGGTAGAAAAGATCGGTATTGATCGTTCAAAGAAAGCGATCGAAGAAGCTACATTAGTCATCCTAGTCTTAGATGCTTCAAGACCTTTGGATGAACAAGATGAGCTGCTGTTAGAACTGACTCAAGATAAGAAACGAATCATTGTTTACAATAAAACAGATATTGCACCGAAAGAAGGCATTGCTATCAGTGCTAAAAACGGAGAAATACAGCCTTTATTGGATGAAATTGAACGTTTGTTTGCAGCTAATTTAAGCTTGATCGATGAACCGTTCTTAAACAATGAACGCCAGATTTCATTGATGAGAAAGGCTATGCTGGCAATGAAACAAGCCATTGATTCATTGGAAATGGGCATGGAATTGGATTTAGTGACAATTGATCTGCAGAATGCCTATACTTCATTAAAAGAAATATTAGGAGAAGTTTCCAGGGATGATCTATTGGATACCCTGTTTTCAAACTTCTGTTTGGGGAAATAACTATGGGAATTATCGATACACATTCACATGTAACCTGTGAGCGATTGGTCGGCAGAATTGATGAGATTGTGGCCAATGCCAAAGCTCATAACATTGAAAAAATACTCATTGTCTGCTGCAGTGAATCAGAAGCTCGCCTAGCTATTCAGGCAGCTGAGAAATACGACATCTTTGATTGTGCTTTTGGCTATCATCCGGAAAATGTCGATGAAATCAATGAGCATGATTTTGAGGTACTGGAAGAAATCTTAGCCGATCCGCATATGGTCGCTTTAGGTGAAATCGGTCTGGATTATTACTGGGTTTCTGACAACAAAGAAAAACAGAAGGAATTATTTATTCGTCAGATACAGTTAGCGAATCAGCTGCAATTGCCGATCTTGGTTCATATGCGTGATGCTACTCAAGATACCATTGAAATATTGAAGCAAAATCCTTGCATTGGTATCATGCACTGTTATTCCGGCAGTGCAGAAACAAGCAAAATATTGTTAAAGATGGGATTCTATTTATCTTTTGCCGGTCCATTGACTTTTAAGAATGCGAAAGATGCACCAGAAGTGTGCAGACAAGCTCCCATTGATCGGATATTTGTGGAAACAGATGCCCCTTATTTAACACCGCATCCATTCCGAGGAAAAGAAAATGAACCTGCTTATGTTCACCTGACATTTGAAAAAGTATGTGAGATCAAAGAAATAGATTCTCAAATATTGATGGATCAGATGAAAGAGAATTATCGCCGTTTATTTACTAAATCAAATTTATAGGAGAAGCTTATGATTACAATATACAATGTAGGACCTTTATTTACCGAAGCCGAAAGCAAACAGCGTATTTATGAGGGAAAAAAGATACGCGAATGGCTGGAACAAGAAAACATCGAATATCAATTATTCAATCCCATTGACTTTCCGACCAATGATCAAAAGGATGTAACTGCAGCTCAGATTTATGCTCTTGACTATGAGCGTTTATCTTGTGCAGATGTTGTATTCTTTGATTTAGCCAATGAAGACAGCGGTTCTTGTGTCGCTTTAGGACTCATCATGGAAAAGAAACTGCAGGGAAAGAATATTCGTATTTATCCAGTGATTCATGACATTCGTCTTTCACGCAACGGAAACTGCGGATATGAAAGCAGTTTAGGCTTTAATTCCATGGTCATCGGTATACTGACAGGCAATCAAATTCCTATTTATGATTCTTTTGAAAAAGCCTTTGATCAATTTAAAAAAGATTTGAAATAGATACAGGAGAATTCCTGTATTTTTGTTTGTTTTTTTCAAACTGCTCATACTAGCATCAGAGGTGATTTATGCTAGGCAATAATTTTGAAGAAAATAGATATGTGATATCCAAAGCACTGCGATTAAATGAAAGCTTTGATCTTATTGAAAGAAGCTTTATACTTGGTGAAAAGCAAGCAAGTATGTTCATGTTGGATGGTTTTGTCAAAGATGAAATCATGGAGAAAATACTTGAGTTTCTTATGAAAGTAAAAAAAGAAGATATAACTGATTTAACGACATCTTTATTTGAAATGCAGATGATTCCTTATGTGGAAGTCGAATGCTTGGATGATCTGAATACGGTCATTACACAGATATTATCAGGGACGATTTTATTGATTGTTGAGGATTTGAATCAGGCGATTGCCATTGATGCCAGAACATATCCCAATCGTTCTTTGAGTGAACCGGAAGATGATAAAGTCCTCCGCGGTTCAAGAGATGGCTTTGTGGAAACATTGGTATTTAATACAGCTTTGATTCGGCGAAGAATTCGAGACAATGAATTAACAATGAAATTGATGCAGGTAGGCAATAAATCACATACAGACGTTGTTCTTTGTTATTTAAATGATCGTGTAGATCACAATTCATTACAAACATTACAGAAGGAAATCCAAAGCATTGATATTGCAAGCTTATCTTTGGCACAGGAGAGCTTAGCTGAATGTCTGATCAAGAAAAGTTGGTGGAATCCTTTTCCTCGTGTGCGCTACACAGAAAGACCGGATACCGCAGCTGCCAATATCTATGAAGGAAAAATACTAGTGCTTGTAGATAATTCACCGGCAGCTATGATCTTGCCGACTTCTTTCTTTGATTTTGTTCAGGAGACTAACGATTATTACTTTCCGCCATTAGTAGGAACTTATTTAAGATGGGTTCGAGGAATTGTCTTCTTTTTTACCTTGTTTTTAACACCATTATGGTACTTATTCATTCAAAATCCTGATTTATTTCCGCAATCGCTGCATTTTCTTTTAGTGGAAGAGATGAATGCTGTGCCAATTTTAATTCAGTTATTGATTGTGGAGTTTCTGATTGATGCCATTAAGCTGGCCAGTCTGAATACCCCAAGTTCATTGAACGGTTCTTTCGGGGTCATCGGTGCTTTGGTTTTGGGAGAGTTTGCCATCAAAGCTCATTGGTTTGTTCCGGAAGTGCTTCTTTATATGTCTTTTGTTTCTTTAGCGAATTTTACACAGCCTTCTTATGAATTGGGATATTCCTTCAAACTATGCCGCATCATGTTATTGCTGATGACAGGAGCTTTCAATGTTGTCGGTTTTATTGTTGGGGTCTTAGTTATTTTCATGACTTTGTTATTTACGAAAACCATTCTGCATCAAGGCTATCTGTATCCCTTGATTCCCTTTCATTGGGATAAGCTTGTTCAATTGATGATTCGTACACCAATCGATAAGAAGAATACGTAAAAACAGCTGTCACCCAATGATGATAGCTGTTTTCTTTACTATTCAGCTTGTTCTATTTCAATGATTTCCAGTATATCATCCTGCGGACGAGTCACAACCTGATATTGTTCATCTACTTTCATAAACGGCAATATCGTCTGACTGACAGTAATATTGGCACGATAAATATCACCATCTTCATCTTTGATAAAGTAATAAGTGTAGCCATCCATATTGACAACAGATAATTCTGAAATAGTAATTAATTCTTTCTTCAGATCATCAGTATCCACAATATTCATGGTTGCTTGGTATTCACGCTTTAAGGCTTCCAGACCTTGTTCCTGATTTACAGTGACAACACGCTGATAGTCAGCACAGTCAATCATGGCATACATTTTTACTAATCCGGCATTATCTTTCAAAGATACAAGATACGTCGGTCTGCCGCTGACATTGATCAGCAATGGGAAGGTAGAAGTATAGCCTAAGTGCTGAACTTTTCCTTGAGCACTGGACATCGCACTAAATTCTTCTGCTCCCGGAGACATAATTTTCTTCGCTTCCTGTGTACGCTGATTGATCAAAACAAAACCAATATTGGATTCATCAGCATTGGCAGAAGTAATTCCTGTATACAGCCAAATGTCATCATTCAGTACAATATAGTTATATCCTTCTGTTGTCTGGAAGACATCTCTTTGACCAAAAATAGAGTTCCAGAATCCATGTACATAAGCCCCTGCCTGATTTACTTGTTCAATGACCAAATCACTGGCATACACGCGATCGATCCATTCAGGAATTTCACCCACTTCGTATTTTGTCATTGATCCATCAATGGCATTCATGGCAATGACGCCGGTAATTGTTGGCTTTTGATTAATTCCTTTGTATTTGACCGTTGAAGTAATCCAATACGGAACACCCTCTTCATCAATCTCAAAATTTGTTTCATAGAAAATTTCTGTCGGATAAGCAAAACGCATCCGGCGATCACGATCTTCAAAGAACATTGCATTCTCTGTATAACGAATTCCTTGCAATCCAAGATCTTCTAATTTCACTAGATCAGATTGTCCATTCGTCGCATTGACAATAATATAAGCCGGTATCCCTTCACTGCGATTTGTAAAGTATTTAATCATGCCATTGTAATCCAATGGCGTTACACGGACAATTGTATCTTGATAAGATATCTGTGAATAAATCTCACTGACATCAAACTGACTGATCAATTCAGGCAGCTGACCCAATGTACGATCCCCTAACACCAAAGTAGAATCTCGGTCAATGATAGCTGTTTTAGTGAAATCTACTTCCGGAATATCTTCAAATGGTGCTTCCACTAAATCAATACGATTGCCATATTCCTGTGCATGGAAAATAGAGGAAGAAGCCAGCATGATCACAATAACTACGGCAATGGAGCCGCTGAATATCCCCAAAACGATTTTATCTGTTTTAGTGACGCTGCCAACTTTAACCTTATTTACCCCTGCACCTGCCAGACAAGCAATCATCAATGGTATGCATCCAATCCATAAATAGATCCAAAATCCTAATGATGTAGGATTCAGCGGAGGCAAGAAGATGTAAAACATCACTGCTAATAAAATCAACGAAGAAAGAAGTCCATACAGAATTCTTTTATTTTTCATTTTTTCACTCCCTTTTATGTATTCAGTATAACATATCCAATGACATTCTCACTGACAGATTTGTCATATGAACAAAATGTCATTTACTTCTATAGATTTATATTTATGAACTGCGCTATAATTGAATTAAGTTATAGAGATTAAGGAGATTTTTATGCTTATACAAACAGAAAAAAGAACCACAAAGTCAATGGAAGATAAGCTTTCTTTATTCTTCAATTCATTGACTTTTAGAATAAACAGTTTGGGAATTTGGTCTTCTAGTATTTCAAAACAAGCAAGTTATACTTCCAATGATATTGAAATTGTATTTTATACTAAAGGTGGCAGTTATACACAGATTGAAGATAAAAAATATATTTGTTCAATAAATCATCTAATGATTCTTAAACCTTTTGGCTTAGTCACTTCCATCAATGAAGACCATGATCAATATGAATATTATTATATTCACTTTGATATTCTTCCTTCCAGCAATACTCAGCACTTTTTAGATTTACTGACATATCCTAGCTGCGTCATTATGACTAATTCTATTATACAAAATATTATTTATGCTATTTTCGAAGAAAAAAGGCAAATGAAATTAGGTTATCAAGGAATTATCAATGCTTTATTAAAACAGTTATGCATTGAAATTATTCGCATTCAAGGCAAAGATTTTAAGCATATTCCTGAATTTTTAGAAAATCATGATACTAGTACAATCGTATCTGAAGCTATGCAGCGAATCAATAATCATATTTATGATACTTATTCTATTTCTTCTTTAGCTGTTGAAATGGGAATTAGTGAAAGTTATTTGTACAAATCCTTTAAAAGTGTATTAGATATGAGTCCCAGCAATTATATGGCAAAAAGAAAAATGCTTGAAGCAAAAAAGCTTTTGGCAAGCGGTTTATATACCATCAGTGAAATTGCGGATATGTTAAATTATTCTTCACTTTATCATTTTTCCAACAGTTTTAAAAAAGTAGAAAAATGTACTCCAAGGCAATATCAAAAAGCAATGCAATCTCCTCAAAATAAAACTTCATTTTTTGAATCAAATAAGAATTAATTTCTAATTCCTCTCACATCAACGTACGTGCCGTTCGGCATACGGTTGTTCAATTCAAATAATAGTCTAAACAACTAATACGTCCTCGCTCTGCGAGGATTTCTTTTGTAATCAAACGCAATCCTGCAGGTTTTGCTGTCGCTTGTACCTCACGACTCCAAGCCTAGGGAGTCGCTACAGGATTCATCGGCAATCTCGTTCCTTATAGATTTTCACCACAGACTGATGACATACTCTTCATACCAAAAAATAACAGGCATATGCCTGTTATTTCCTTATTTAGTATAAGCTGCTGCATTGGCTCCGGCAATGCGTCCCCATGTAATTGCATTTGATAAAGTAAAGCCCATATAAGCAGAATTTGCAGATGCTTCACCGGCAACATACAAACCTGCAATGCTGCTGCCATCTGCTTTCAGCACCTCTGCTTTTTCATTGCGGGCAATTCCACCGTAAGTAATGATTTCACATGGAACTACCTTTACCGCAACTAATTCTCCCTCTAATACATTAAGTGTTGTTGTACGTTTGAAATCACTGTCTTGTCCAGCAACCGCCATTTCATTGTAATGAGTAATTGTTTCCACAAGTGTCTGTGTATCTACACCCATATTAGTTGCCAATTCTTCAACAGTTTCTCCGCTTATAAATTCCATATCCAAACCACGTTTGATTTCGCTTGCTTCAATTTCAGCTTTCGGAGCAATTGCCCAAACATACCCGTAGTCTGTCTTGTGCATACGATCAAAAATAGGTGAATTTAATTCCTGTGTCATATAACCGCCGCTTTTTTCATCAACGAAACGAACACCGTTGCCATCAACTAAAATCGTACTTGGACTAGCGATAAAACGACTTACATTAGCTGTATTTGAATTACCGTTATGTTCAGCCATAATTTCATAATCTTTTAATACCGCCATCATATTATCTGTATGAGTTAAAGCTGCTCCTACATTACTTGCCATGATAATGCCATCTCCAGTACAAGCCGGATGTCCGATACCAAATGTTCCGGCAACTTCAGGAGTCAATAATTCAGCTAATTCTGGATTATAAGCATAACCGCCGGTTGCAACAACAATCGCTTTAGCACCGATATTCATTTCACCTTCAGCAGTTTCTACTTTAACCCCTTTTACACTTCCGTCAGCATTCATCAAAATTTCTGTAGCTTTTGTTTCTAACATCAGATCTACCCCTTTTTCCTGCAGGGCATTCATGAAAGGTTCATTTAAAGCAAAGCCGCCTTTTACTTCTTCATTACCGATAATGTGCATCATCTGCAGCGGACCATAGCCAACAATTGCTTCAGGCTGAAATGGCACATTCAAACGATCAATCAGCCAATCAATCGTTTCACCGGATTTTTCAACTGTAATCTTTGTTAATTCAGGATCTAAACGATATGAAGCATTGTTCATCAAATTTTCATACATTTGTTCGTAAGTAATTGTCACATTTGTAGCTTTTTGAATTTGTGTGTCATATCCGGCAATCATACCTTGAGAAACAAAACTTGTTCCTCCGATACTGCTCATTTTTTCTAGCAAAATTACACTTTCTGCTCCTTGATCAGCTGCTTCCACCGCAGCACTTAAACCGGCTCCTCCAGCACCGATAACTACAACAGCCGCTTCTTTATCAAAGTTATCAGCCGTTTCAGTTGTTACAGGATTACTGCATCCTGCCACCCCCGCCAGCAGAAATGCTGAGGTAAATAAGGTGATTAATTTTTTCATAATTCCTCCTTGTTATTTTTTTATCATGCTTACATTTTATCATATCTCCTTCATGTAAAAATATAAATATCATTTCTGTTTTTATATATTTCTGTACATTCTTTCTGATAACAACAAGAAAAGAACTCAATCATGAGTTCTTATTGAAAATACTGAGCTAGCTTCTGATCATATAAAATCAGTAATGGACCGAAAATAATCAATCCTATGATCGTACCTTCCCGCAATGTCATGACTCCTTGAAAAAATACAACGAGCATAAGAATCAAGGCAATCAAGCCGATATCCACCCTTTGGCGCATTTTGCCGAAAGGCATGGGATATTTTTTGATCAAGACTGCACATAAGCTTTCCACAGGAAAACTAGCTACATTCGATACTAAAGTTAAGAATACTCCGAATGCACAGAAGCATTCAATGATGACAAACCACAGCATTCGTACAAGATAACTGTTCAACTGCAAGTCAGAGAGCCATCCATAATAGAAATAATTGACAAGAATGCCAAGCAAAATAGCTATCAGGATCTGAACTATCTGATTGAAACTGAATCGTTTCGTAAAAAGGCTTTGCATGAAGACAAAGATGAAATTCAAGCATGTATTCATTGTTCCTACCTGAATGCCTGCCAGCAGTGATAGAGATAAAGCAGAGGCATCATAAGGAGCTAAGCCTAAATTGATCTTGGTCATGAATGCTGCAGAAAATCCTACAATTCCAATACCACTTACAAAAAGCAGTATCCTTTTCACTAGAATAAGCCTTTGATATGACCGGCTTCATCAATATCCATATCCAAAGCAGCAGGATGTTTCGGCAAGCCAGGCATAGTCATGACATTTCCTGTCAAGGCTACAATAAACCCTGCCCCTAAAGATGGTCTTAATTCTCTTACAGTAATCGTAAAGTCTTTTGGCGCACCATGGATCTTATCATTATCTGTCAGAGAAGAAGGTGTTTTTGCCATACAGATCGGTGTCTTGTTCCAACCTAATTTGTTATAGATTTCAATTTGTTTCTGAGCTTCTTCTGTGAATACCACATCCTTTGCCCCATAAGTTTTCTGGGCAATTGTTTCAATCTTTTTCTCAATTGATTCATTGACATCATATAATGGTGCATAGCTGTTTGGCTGTTCCGCAAGAGCACATACCTTTTCAGCCAAATCAAGAGCTCCTTCTCCGCCTTTTGCCCATACTTGAGACAAAGACATCGGATGATTGTTCTCTTCGCACCAGTTCTGCAGTGCTTTGATTTCAGCTTCTGTATCTGTCGCAAATTCATTGATTGCCACAACATAAGGCAAACCAAATTGTTTGATTGTATCAATGTGTTTAGCTAAGTTGGCACATCCGGCTAACATTGCATCCACATTTTCTTGCTTCAGATCTTCAAAAGCGACATTACCATGCTGCTTCAATGCACGAATCGTTGCAACGATTACAACAGCATTTGGTTTTAAATTACCGAAACGACATTTGATATCTAAGAATTTTTCAGCCCCTAAATCAGCACCGAAGCCTGCTTCAGTCACAACATAATCGGCTAATTTCAAGGCTAATTTTGTGGCCATGATTGAATTGCATCCATGAGCAATATTAGCAAATGGGCCACCATGCACAATAGCCGGATTATTTTCTAATGTCTGAACAAGATTTGGTTTGATTGCATCTTTCATGATCAAAGCCAAAGCTCCTTCTATCTTGAGATCTTTCACATAAACTGGATCTCCATTCATATTATAAGCAACCAGCATTTCAGACAGACGTTTCTTCAGATCCATCAAAGAAGTAGATAAGCATAATACAGCCATGACTTCACTGGCTACTGTAATATTAAATCCATCTTTTCTTTCAACACCATTGGACTTTGGACCTTGTCCTACAGTAATCTGACGCAAAACACGATCATTCATATCCAGACATCTTTTCCAAGTAATACGTTCCGGATCAATCTGCAGTTCATTTCCTTGATGAATATGGTTATCAATGCAGGCACTGATTAAATTATTGCATGTCGTAATTGCATGCATATCTCCTGTAAAATGCAGGTTCAGATCTTCCATCGGAACTACCTGCGCATATCCGCCGCCTGCAGCACCGCCCTTCAAACCAAATACAGGCCCTAAAGAAGGCTCACGCAATGTAATGATGGTTTTCTTGCCTAAGCGGTTCAAACCATCACCTAAACCAACTGTCGTTGTTGATTTTCCTTCACCGGCTTTAGTTGGATTGATTGCCGTCACTAAGATTAATTTTCCGTCTTCTTTCTCTTTGTTTCCCTGCAGTAAATCCAAATTCAGCTTTGCTTTGTACTTACCATAATACTCCAGATCATCACTCTCAATTCCTACTTTGGCAGCTACTTGTTCAATCGGCTGCATTTTTGCTTCCTGAGCAATTTCTAAGTCTGTCTTAATCATGTTGCACCTCTTTCTTTTCCTGTTGAATACTCTATTATTGTACTTGATTTCCACTCGCTTTACAATTTGATTTACGCATAGAAATATGAATCTATTCATAGAGATAGATTTTATCTTGTTAACTTTCTTGTCATCAAAACTATCCTAACAGCCAGTCTGTAATATCTAAAATTTCTATACCTTCATACGTATACTTCGGATGCCGTGTTCGTGTTAGGATCATTTTAGGATATGCATCATTAATTTTTAATAATGGCTCATATTCCCTTTTAAAAGTATCTTCATTTGATATATCATCACTTACTTGAATATAAATTTTTTCATCAGATTTCATTGCAATAAAATCTACTTCTTTTTGATACAATTTTCCTATATACACATCATATCCTCTACGAAGTAATTCTATACATACAATATTCTCATAAGCACGGCCAAAATCCATATTTCTCATTCCTAAAATAGAATACCTAATACCTGTATCACATAGATAATATTTATCTGCAGTTTCTAAATTTTTTTTTCCTCGAATATCGTAGCGTTTTATCTTATAGAAAACAAAAGCATTGCATAAATATTTTATATATTTCCCTATTGTTACATGATTTGTCGAAATATTATTATTTACTAATGTGTTCGCAATACGATTCGGAGAAGTAAGATTGCTGATATTATCCATCAGAAATTCACTCAACCGGTTTAGAACCTGTGTATCAGGAAGACTATATTTTTGAACCAAATCGCGATTTACAATCGTTTCATATACTTCTCTAATATAACTCCTTTTATCTAAATCATTCCTATAAACATATGAACCCGAGAATCCGCCATATCTTACATAATCATCAAACAATTGATATTGATCTTCTATGTCATCATAATATTGGCTATATTCTTTAAAACTAAATGGAAAAACATGAAGTTCAATATATCTTCCGGTAAATAGTGTTGCTAAATCGTTGCTTAGCAAAAAAGCATTTGACCCTGTAATATAAATATCATACTTTCTTTTTGAATGTAGACTATTGATTGCCAATTCAAAATTTGGGCACATTTGTACTTCATCAACAAACAAGTAATTATTGGCATTTTCTATACAATGAGCTTCTACATATTGATGTAAAGTATGATATTCCTTTAATTCAAAATAATCCAAATCCATGAAATCTATAAAAATGATATTTGCATTTTCCTTAGATTCCTGTAAATATCTTATATAAGATTTCATTAATTCTGATTTTCCTGAACGGCGAATTCCAGTTATAATTTTAATGTCAGGAGTATCTTGTAAATCAATCAAACGATTTAAATATTTTTCTCTGATAATTTGTTTCATGTTCCCCACCACTTTCGAAACTTTAAATTTTTTTCAGTTTTGAAACCGACTCTATTATAACATAAATCTATTTGATTCGAACTTCTGATTTCAGAAATTGAAATCTAAATATACAACAGATATTTGTATTTACATTTTATCATGAGCAACTTATAGAAAAAAGTCCTCTCGGACTTTCATAGATTTCTTAATGCTAAGATCATTTCACTTTTAGCTGCAGCTTTTTCATCTTTGAATTTCACAAAACTTGCTGGAACACCTGCCACAACTTCATTTTCTTTTACATCGCTTAAAACTACTGAACCGGCACCGACAATCGCCCCTCTGCCAATTCGGATTCCTTCTAATATGACTGCATTAGCTCCAATCAATACATCATCTTCAATGACTACTGACTGTGCTCCGACTGGCTCTAAAATACCAGCCAATACGGCATTGGCACCGATATGGCATCTTTTGCCGATCTGTACCTGTGCCCCGATAACGGCTCCCATATCAATCATAGTTTCTTCTCCGATAATACTTCCGGCATTGATGATGGCCCCCATCATGATGATTGCTCGCTGATGAATCTGCGCCCCCTCACGAATCAACGCACCGGGTTCAATACGAGCGGGCAGATTTTTGATATCCAATAAAGGCAGAGCTGAATTTCTTCTGTCTGCTTCCACAACATAATCTTCACAATGAAATTTTTCTAAGACTTCTTTCATTTCATCCCATTCACCGATCAATACATGAGAATAGATTTGATCTTCCATTCCCTGAATCTTATTTTTTAAATATACATGTACCGGTGTTTTTTTCTTTGATTGAATAATGAGATCTTTTAATTCCATATGACATCATCCATAGTAAAACATCCTACTTGCTTATCTTGAATATATTCCAATGCTTTCAAAGCACCATGAATGAAAGTTTCTTTGCTTGTAATACGATGTACGCATTCAATGGATTCTTCATTTCCTAAAAATAAGATCGTATGCACACCGGATCCGTTGCCTCCCCGAAATGAATGAATGCCGATTTCTTTTTTATCTCTTTTTTTCTGCATATTTCTGCCGGTGATCATTTGATATTCCTGATTCTGATTCAATGCTTCATAAAGCATCAGACTGGTCCCGCTGGGCGCATCAATTTTATTGGCATGATGACATTCACTCAGCTCAATATCAAAATTCGGCAAAGCTTTTGCCATTTCACAGCTGATTTTCTTCAATACACTGATTCCTACGGAAAAATTAGATGCCACAACAATTGCTATTTGCCGGCTGGCTTCTTCAATCATCGACAGTTCTTTTTCTGAATAACCGGTGCTTCCTAAAATACATTTACAATGATTATTCAGTGCATATTCCAAGATCATATTCAATGAAGAAGGATGTGAAAAATCAATAATAACTTCCGGTACTTCTTTCCATTCATTGACATGTGTGCAATAACCTCTGCCTACAATTCCTACTACTTCTTCCTGAATCACTTCTTTTAAACATTGTCCCATTCTTCCCTGACCTACAATTCCGCATTTCATACTTTCACCTCGTTTTTCAGTATATGCATGAATGAGCTTCTTATATGTCTTTCACATAACGGCTTTCACCGGTCAATGTAATCTGGTCACTGATTTCAATGAGCAGTCTTCCGCCCTTGTTCAAAACCTCAATACGATCTTCACACAGCTTATGCAGATAAGCATAATAAGCCGATGCAATAGCTCCGCTCCCGCAGGAATTCGTAAATCCCACTCCTCTTTCATACGTAATGACACTGATTCTGTTTTCATGCATGATGCGCACAAAATTAACATTGCAGTCATGAAGCTGACTGTAATATTCCCCTAAATCAAAATGTCGATTAAATAAAATCATATGATGATTGCCCATATACACATGATTTGTTTCGATTCGAGGCAAAGGTAAAGTCACTTCACACAAAAAAGGATAATAATATAAAATACGAACACCATAAAAACCGCTGTCTGTTTCTATCTGGACTTCTTTTTTATCGATATATCTCTGATCAAAACAATATTGAACAAAGCAGCGCAGTCCATTGACACATAATGCAGCTCTTGTACCATCACGATTGTATATTTCCATTTTTAAGTTTTCACTGTCAACCAGAATAAAGCCATCTGTATCTTCGCTTTGACAGATTTTCTCTGCATCGATCATTTCTTCTGCCATAACAAATGTATTGCCGCATCCTTCATATATTTTCATATCAGCTCCATCATCGCTTTCATGCGATTCATCCCTTCTATCAGTTCTTCTTCTCTTACGCAGCAAGATATGCGTATATGATTCTCTTGATAAAAATATTTCCCGGGCAATACAGCTACTTGAAACTGTTCCAACAAAATACGGGCAAATGCCTCACTGGATAAATGTGTTTGATGAATGGAAGGAAACACATAAAAAACTCCTGAATCCTTCTGACAAGACAGTCCCATGGCTTGACAGCGATCCATAACATAATTTCGATTTCTTTCACAGGCATCATATTCCTCTTGCATGGAAATATCTGAATAATTGATCATAGCCTTTTGAATGAGTGAAGAGGAACAGACTTCACTGCATTGATGTATTCTTGCCAAAAGATCGATGATTGGTTTGGATGATACGATATAACCAATACGCCATCCGCAGACACCAAATGATTTCGAAAATGAATGAATTTCAATCAGCTGTTCCAGCTTGCGTATCTCTTCTTTGATTTCTTCATCCAAGCAAAAATCATAGACGGCATCCCATATCACCAAAATGTTTTTATTTTTAAGACATTTGCGTAAAATACGCAAAGATTTTAAGCTATAAATCTTTCCGGTCGGATTATGGGGTGTATTTAATAAAATTGCTTTTGTATTTTCATTGATTAATGCAGCAAGCTTACTTTCTTCAATCTGCGCATTTTCATCCAGATCCAATTCTTTTATTTGGCAGTCATGCAATTGACATAAATCAACATATTGCGGATAACAGGGAAAAGGAAGAATTACTTCATCTTGTGCATTCAAACAAGACGAAAAAACTAACTGCAATCCTTGTGTCGCTCCATTGCATATCAGTATCTCTTCTATATTATTTCTTTTCTCGACGCGCATAATTTCATTTCTTAATTCCTCATTGCCTTTGACAGGGGCATAAGACTGTCTTCCGACTGCCGCTTTTTTTATATTTGTAAGCAGCACTTCACTTGTATAATAAGGATCTCCAATTGTCAGATCAATCACATCACCATGAATCTGATCATGGAATTCTCGGATAGCACTTTTCTTTAATGCTGCAATTTGTTTTTTCATTCTTTCACCTCATCGAAGTATATGAGGATTGATTTTGATTTATGACATAATAAAAAGCCTCATTACGATTCTTTCTGTAATGAAGCTTGATTACGTGCATTGATCAACATTAACTGAATACGATTCATCTGATTGACAGCACTGGCACTGGCATCATAATCAATCGCTGTAATATTGCTTAATGGATATTTTTCTTTGATCTTGCGCATCATTCCTTTGGCAACAATGTGGTTTGGCAGACATCCGAATGGCTGTGTACAGACAATGTTATTCACACCTGATTCAATCAGTTCACACATTTCACTTGTCAATAGCCATCCTTCACCCATCTTCACACCATCGCTGATCATATCCTGACCATATTTCTTCACTTCTTTGAAGGAAGAAGGTTTGCGGTAACGGCCATGCTTTTCAATGGCTTTGGCCATGTTTTCCTGCTGATGAGTTACATAAGCCTGAGCTATGCTGGCAACTGTTTTCGCCAGCCATTGTTTTCCGTATAAGCGCTGATCAATTTTAGCATTTTCCAAACAGTACTGACCAAAGTCCAATACACCGCTGACCACCGGTTCAACGCCTTGTTCAATTAAGACATCTTCTAAGTGCTGATTGCCGAATGGTGCATATTTCATGTAGATTTCTCCGACAATACCTACTTTGATCGTCTCTTCTGTTTTCTGTTCTACTGTATCAAATTTTTCTAATATTTCACGATAATATTTTTTGGTCTTGCGATAACTGCCATCTTCCAATGCATTGCACAATAACGAAATACATTCATCAAATACTTTCTTGGTACTTCCTTTATGCACTTCTCGGGCACGTACCTGATTGTTGATGATCATCAGGAAATCGCCATAGATAATAGCATATAATACTTTGATCAAAGTACTCAGGGACAATTGAAAACCGCTGTGGCTTTCCAATCCGCTGAAGTTGACAGAAATAACCGGTACATATTCCATGTTATTTTGCTTTAAGGCTTTTCTTAATAAATGGATATAATTGCTGGCGCGGCATCCCCCGCCTGTCTGTGTAATCAGCAAGGCACATTTATGAGGATCATAGCCGCCGTTTTTCAAAGCATCCAAAAACTGTCCGATGACTAACAAAGCAGGATAACAAGTATCATTGTGAACACTGCTGACTCCTTCTTCGATGGCACTTGGCCCTTCATTTGTCAGCAAAACACAATGGAATCCTTCCTTATTCAATACTTTTTCTACTAAAGTCAAATGAATCGGCAGCATGCTTGGCAAGAATATCGTATGAGTATCTTTCATTTCTTTTGTAAATTCCACAAAGTGTTTTTCCATATTACTCATCCTCCAAAGCTGCAAGCAAAGAACGAATTCTGATCTTGACAGCACCAAGATTACTTGTTTCATCAATTTTGATCTGTGTATACAAACGATCATGCTCTTTCATGATAGATTTAATTTCATCTGTTGTAATCGCATCAATACCGCATCCAAATGATACTAACTGAATCAATTCCATGTCTTTATCCTGTGCTGCAATACGCGCTGCATTGTACATACGAGCATGGAATGTCCATTGATTCAATACCTTTCTTGATTCATAAGGCAGATAAGGCAGACAATCTTCACTGACAACAACAAGTCCCAAATACTGAAGCAGATCAGAAATACCATGGTGAATCAAAGAATCAATGTGATAAGGTCTTCCGACAAGCACAATAATTTTTTTCTGATTCTGTTTAGCAAAATCAATGGCTTTCGTACCGAAATCCACCAATCGTTTCTTGTATGCATGATATTCTTCATATGCTGCATCACTGGCTTCTTTGATTTCCTTTTTGGAAATATTTAAACCGGCTTTCTTGAATTCTTCATGAATTCGCTTCTGGAATTGTTTTGAATCATTAAGCGAAATATATGGACTTAACATAGGCACATGCAAAGTCATATTTGCCTGAATCAATTCCGGATAGTAAGCAACAACCGGACAGCTGAAATGATTATCAGAAATACCTTCATCAATGCTATAGGTCATGCATGGATAGAAGATCATATCTACCTTTTTTTCCTGCAGGGATTCAATATGTCCATGCACTAATTTTGCCGGATAACATGCTGTATCACTTGGAATGCTTCTGGCTCCCTTATCATAAAGAGCTTTGGTGCTTTCATCACTGACTTCAATGCCATAGCCCAATTTTTCAAAGAAAGTTGCCCAGAATGGCAGATATTCAAACATATTCAATACTCTTGGAATACCGATAACACCTTTTTTGCCCTCACGATGAAAATAGGCAGATAAAGCTTCATTTTTATATGTATAGGCATTCGGCAGATCTTCTTTTTGCTTTTTGCCGCTGATTGGTTTTTCACAGCGATTGCCGCCGATCTGACGTGTACCGTTGCCAAAATCATTGAGGGTTAAATTACAGTGGTTCGTACATCCTTTGCATTGGAATGCCGTTGATGTATGAAGTAAATTCTTTACTTCTTCTTCGCTGAGCAATGTGCTCTTTTCTTTTTTGTGCTTTAAGGCATGCAGTGCCGCTCCGAAAGCTCCCATCAATTCCGCAATACTTGGTCGGATAACACTTCTGTTCAATTCTCTTTCAAAGCAGCGGAGAATTGCATCGTTTAAGAAGGTGCCGCCCTGCACAACGATATTTTGTCCGATCTCATCTTTATTTTTAATACGTATAACTTTATATAAGGCATTTTTCACAATAGACATGGCCAATCCGGCAGAAATATCTTCCAGAGTCGCTCCGTTTTTCTGAGCCTGTTTCACACTGGAGTTCATAAATACACTGCAGCGAGAACCTAATTCAACTGGATGTTTCGCAAATAAACCTTTTTTAGCAAAAGTGGCAATGTCTTCTGACATACTGTTGGCAAAGCTTTCCAAGAAGGATCCGCATCCGCTGGAACAAGCTTCATTCAAGATAATATCATCAATCGCTCCATCCTTGATCTTGAAGCATTTCATATCTTGCCCGCCGATATCCAAGATGAAATCGACATCCGGATTGAAGAACTTTGCAGCCTGATAGTGAGCCTGTGTTTCCACAATTCCTTCATCAACATGAAAGCCTGCTTTAATCAGTTCTTCACCATAACCGCTGACACAGCTTCCTTTGAACTGAATATTCGGAGCTTCTTCATAAATATGAATCAATTCCTTTTGAATGACATTGACCGGATTTCCTTTGCTGCTGACATAGTTCTGATAAAGAATATTGCACTGCGGATCAATGACAACTAATTTAGTTGTTGTACTTCCGGCATCAATTCCCAGATAAGCTTCCTTATCATAGCCCTTCAATGAGGCATAAGAAACATCATTGATGCGATGCAGACGCAAGAATTCCTGATATTCTTCTTCATCGACAAACAATGGATCAATGGTCTGTAAATTTTCCTTATAAATAGAAGCTTGATATAATCGCTGACATAATTCATCATAATCCAATGCTTCTGCATTATCTTCTGCATAATAAGCAGCCCCTAATGCAATATAATATTCTCCGTTTTCCGGAAACAAGGCATGCTCATCATCCAGCTTCAAAGTTTCTTTGAAACGAATTCTCAAGCCCTTCAAAAAAGTTAATGGTCCTCCTAAAAAGACAACCTTTCCTTCCAAACTTCTTCCTTGCGCCAATCCGGCAATCGTCTGATCGACAACTGCTTGATATACGCTGGCGGCAATATTTTCTCTTCTGGCCCCTTGGTTGATCAAAGGCTGAATATCTGTTTTCGCAAATACACCGCATCGAGAAGCTACCGGATAGAGCTGATCTGCCTGCAAGGATAATTTGTCAAATTCCTCTGTATCGATATCCAATAAAGCAGCCATCTGATCAATAAATGCCCCTGTCCCTCCGGCACAGCTGGAATTCATTCGCTCTTCCAAAGCTCCCTTCAGGAAAATGATCTTCGCATCTTCACCGCCTAATTCAATGGCCAAGTCACTGTCCGGCAAGTGCTTGCGAATCGTATAAGCACTGGCAAATACTTCCTGCACGAAGGTAAGATTTGCGACATTCGCTACCCCAATCGCAGCTGAACCGCTCAACGCCAGCTTGATCTTGCTGTTTTTTAGTGTAGAAGCCAATGACAAGATTTTTTCATATGCCATTTCTCTGACACGAGCCTTATGACGTTCATAGCTTTTATATACAATTTGATTATTCTCATCTAATACAACACATTTAATGGTAGTGGAACCAATATCTAAACCAATCACATACTCCATATACATTCCTCCTCAAAAAGACTTAATAGATCGACACTTTTTAATAGGTCATATACTGAAGACTATAGTAAAAATTACTATCAGATACTTATTTTTAACCATTTGTTACTTATTATATTACATTTTATATGATTTTTCATTGTACAAATTTATCCTTTTGTCTAAAATAAGTCTCAATAATCCTGATATGTATACAATTCATTATTTTTTTGATACAAATAAAAAATAACTTATTTCAAACAAGTTATTTTTTATCATATTTACTCCAAAATTTCAAATTTTAAGTTCTCTTTTTTTACTTCATATTTCATCTCATGCTTCAAAAACTTCATCAAGTCTGTTTCATGCACCAAGATCGGTGTACGATGATGTACATGAGCCAGATCACCAATGGATTCTCCTGTCACAATGACAAACTCATTCTTATTATTATATATGCCTGCCAAAAGCATGATATTTTCTTCCCAACTGATCTTGATCTTTTTCTTATAAGGAGGCTTGCTCCATTCAAAAAAACCATTGCTGACAACCAAGCATCTTTGATGAACAAATGGCTGAAACATTCTTCTTTCATGCAAAGTTTCACTTCTTGCATTGATCACAAGTGATTTTCCTTCAAAGCCCCACTTCATCATCTTTGCTGCATAGCTGTCGTTATCACGAATCAATACAATAGCTTCCTGTCCCGGAAATACTTCTTTGTATTTGGTATCTTGAAAAGATTTCTCGCATTTCTTGATGATTTCTTTTCCTAAACCGGAACTATCCAGTTCAATATAATATCTTCCGCACATATTTTTTTCCTCATTTTTACTTATTATATCATTATTCTTTTCTTCTATTTACAAATCCCTTTAATTTCTAGCTTTTTTGTGTATAATATATCCGTATCTTTATTATACAAGGGGGCTATCAAATGAAGAAAATCATGGTCATTGGTTCAACAGTTTTAGATATATTGATTCATGTCGAACAATTACCAAAAACAAATGAGGATATTCATACACTCTCAGAAAAATTATCGTTAGGGGGCTGTGCTTATAATGTTTCCAATATCATTCATCATTTTCATGTGCCCTATACTCTTTTCTCACCTGTCGGCAATGGCATTTATGGGGACTTTGTCAAAGAGAATTTAGCCAAAAGAAAGGCTCATGTCTATCCGCTTCATCCTCAAGGCAATAATGGCTGCTGCTACTGCTTTATTGAAGCGGACGGTGAAAGAACCTTTGTCGTCAATCGCGGTGCAGAATATATATTTGAAAAAGAATGGCTGGATGAATTTGATGCCAGTGAATATGACATGGTCTATCTCTGCGGATTAGAATTGGAAGAAGTCAGCGGACCATTGCTTGTAGACTTTATCAGAAAATCTCAATTTGAATATTTCTTCTTTGCCCCAGGCTCACGCATCATGCATCTGCCTCAATCCTTGCTCCAGCAATGCTTTGATCTTCATCCCCTTCTACATCTCAACAGTGAAGAGGCTTTGGCTTACACACAAAGTGATTCTCCTGAAGAAGCAGCCATCAAGCTCAATGCATTGACCCAAAGGCCTGTCATCATTACCTTAGGAAAAAAAGGATGCTTATACTATGACGGAAGCATTACAATCATTCCGACTCAGCCGGTCAAACAGGTAGATACAGTAGGAGCCGGAGATTCGCACATCGGTGCTGTCATGGCCAATATTGCCATGGGCAAAAGCTTTGAAGAAGCTATACAGATGGCTAATAAAATCTGTTCTAAAATTGTGCAGACAAACGGCACACAATTAACAGAAGAGGAATTCCGAGAAGCTCTATTATAATCAACACAGCGTAAATTCATGTGAATTTACGTTTTTTTATACAAAAAGGTGCTGACTCAGCACCCATTATTTTCTTTCCAATGCATTGATATTTCGTAATTGAATCGAAATAGAACCGCTAGGTTCATGAATAATTTCAAAATACTCATGTCCTTCCATAAATTCCACTGGAATCGATATTTCAATGCCATGATCTGTACGAATCTTTTCTGTTTTCTGTTTTTTGGAAATGCGCACATTTTCCGCAGAAAAATTTTCTTTGATTCCGGCCTTTTTCACTTCTTCTTTGAAATCCTGCTGTGCTAACGGATTTGCCGTAAATACAGCATTGGCTACTTCTTCCAATACTACTGCTTTTTCTTTGATACAGTCCTGCAGTACATTTTTTAATTTCGGCATGACTTCCAATTCATCCACATCATATTTATTGGCAATCATTTCTGCACAATCATTCATCACTTCAACACTTTCTTTGTAAGAAGGATTTGCTTTGCAGCCTAAAATATGTTCCAAAAGATTAATAGATTGTGTTTCTGTAGTATAGGGCTGTTCAATCAGCATTAATTCTGAGTTGGTTGTATCAAAAATAAAAATACGATCATTTTTTAAAATGTTCGGTGAGAATAAATTCTTTTTCAATGCAATCTGATTGATCAGATATTCTCCTTCTGTATCTGCCGCATAAGTTAAGCCTTGTACAGAACAATTATCCATGCCGATCAAATAACGAATATCTTCATCCAGCACTTCACAAAACATAAATAAGGATTGTGTAAATACATTGTATTTTCTTTTTTCTTCAAAAATATATTGTGCTATTTCACTGGAACATGTGACAAAATCCATTTCCTGCACACGATATTTTAAGATCAGTTCTTCTACTTTTGATCTTTGAAAATATGCTTCCTTGCGATTCTGTGAATGCAGGATCTTACGCAGCTTGCTTTCCACAAATGGATTCACATCTTCATTCAATTCTATAAGGGCTTCACTGGCAATAAACATATTGTTAAAGGTATCCAGTGAATGCGTGATCATCTGTTTGATTTCCATAAATTTCTCCTTTATGCTCTACTATTGTAGCGAATAAATGAATTGACTTCAAATATTTTTATAAAAGTCTTGCTTATGACGTAACGTCATAAACTATAATGAACACAAAAGGAGATCATATGGAAAAAGAATCAAAAACAACACAGGAAATGATGAGCATCGGTGAATTGGCCAAGAAAATGAATGTAACGGTCCGTACACTGCAATATTACGATAAGATCGGCTTGCTGATTCCCAGCATAGTTACTCCAGCAAAGAAACGTTATTACACTTATAAGGATATGATTCAGCTGCATCAAATTTTATCATTGAAATCATTAGGCTTTTCTTTGAATGAAATTAAAAATCATTTGATTTCACTCAATACACCGGATGAATTTGCGGCTGCATTGACTCACCAAAGTCATGTCATTCAGGAAAAGATCAAACAATTATCTGCTTCTTATCAAGCTATTGAGGCTTTGAAAAAGGAAGTATTGCAGATGCAGCAGGTGAATTTTAAAAAGTATGCGGATATTATTGTCAATCTGCAGATGAACAATGAATATTATTGGCTGATCAAGCATTTTGATGATCAGTTAATGGATCATATCCGAACACGATTTGATCAAGAAAGCGGAATTGATTTTATGAATAGATTCAATGAATTGAATCAAAAGATGTTGGAATTGCAGGAAAAGCAGGTAGATGTAAGAGAGGAACGTGTACAGAAATTGACCGGTGATTTCTGGCATCTTGTCAATGAATTTACGGATGGGGATGATTCTTTGCTGCCGCAGCTCATTGCGTTTGCCTCACAGGCAGATCAAAGCAATGAATGGATGTCAAATCAAGCAAAGATCAATGCTTATTTAGAAAAAGCAATGGAAGTTTATTTTGCCAACAGGGAGCGTGAAAACAATGAATGAAATGATCCAGGTCAGTGATCTGAAAAAGAGTTATGGAAAGACAGAAGTATTGAAAGGTATCACTTTTCAGGCAGCTGAAAATGAAATTCTGGGAATATTAGGTGTCAATGGCGCCGGCAAAACAACGACCTTGGAATGCATGGAAGGCTTTTTAAACTATGAAAGCGGAAGTATTCAGATGCATGGAAGCATTGGGATACAGCTGCAATCTGCCAGTCTTCCCTCTTATATGAAAGTCAATGAAGCGCTAAAGCTTTTTGCGAATTGGAAAAAGGCTTCAGTTCCTTTGAACTTAATCCATGACTTAGGACTTCAAGAATTGAAAAACAAAAAATATATGGAATTATCTTTCGGACAAAAAAGGCGTCTGCATTTGGCTTTGGCCATGATCGGAAATCCGGATATCTTATTTTTGGATGAACCGACAGCCGGACTTGATGTGGAAGGAAGAAGAATCCTTCATCAGCAAATCAGAAAATTAAAACAAGCCGGCAAAACTATTATCTTAACAAGTCATGATATGAGTGAAGTGGAAGAACTCTGTGATCGTATTGCGATATTAAACCATGGGAAAATTGCTTTCTTAGGCAGTGTAGAAGAACTCAGCACACATGTAGGAAGATGCTTTCATGTACAGCTGACCACTCAGACCGGTGAATTGAATTATCAGGCAGAAAATTTACAGGATCTGATTCAGATCTTTGAAGATTGCCTTCATAAGAAACTAGAGCTTGTTGATCTGAAAATCAACCGAGGAACATTAGAAGAACACTTTTTGAAGATTACGAAAGGAGAATCACAATGAAAGCATTTCTTTATGGCATCTTCTTACAGTTTCGTTTGGATATCCGCAGCAAGACCATGCTTGTGACTTGTTACTTAGTGCCGTTGATTTTTTATGCTGTAATGGGCAGCATCTTTACTTCATTGATTCCGGATATTCAGAGTACTTTGATTCAATCTATGACAATCATGGGTGTTTCAATGGGAGCTTTGATTGGTGTACCGCCGACAATTGCTGAAATTTACGGTACGGATATTAAAAAAATGTATATGGCCAATCATGTTCCTTTATCCTTTGGCATTCTCTCATTAGGTTTCTCTTCATTGATTCATCTGATGATCTCTTCCAGTATCATTTTATTTACAGCACCTTCGATCTTCGAAGCCGCATTACCTTCAAATATAGGCATCTATTATGGTCAATTAGCATTATTTATTCTTGCTTCATTGACGGTTGCCTGTGCATTAGGCCTTTTTGTCAACAATCAAGCCAAACTGACAATGTTTTCTCAGCTTGTTTTCTTGCCTTCCATTCTATTATCCGGCATCATGTTTCCTTCTGAGCTGCTCTATGCTCCGCTGCAAGCCTTAGGCAAATTATTTCCTGCCTATTGGGCTTATCAGCTTCTCACTCATCCATTCATTGAATATCAAAGCATCTTCTATTTATTGCTTTGTGTGCTGCTCATGAGCAGTTTATGTGCAATGCTGTTAAGAAAGATGAAAGCAGCATAACATCGCTTTAAACATCATCTCTTATATCAAATGCATGAAAAAAGCTATCAGTTGTTTGTTATCTCTAGGTTTAATCACAGGATGTGCTCAGCAAGTTCAAGAGCAGCCTGAAGAACAAGAAGAGTTGCCAGCAGTGGATAAACCTCAACAGCCTGTAGAACCAAATGAGGATAATGAACAGAAAAATAATGCTGATGAACTTTCACAGCTAATCAGTTACAAGATCCATGATATTGAATACTCTCCTTCACAAGCTTATGCTTTGGATGACCCGAAAGAATTGGCGATAAAAATTCAAGTTTCTAAGATAAATATAATCTAGAATGATGAAATAGATACATTTTATGAAAAAATGGATCAGCTGTAAGATGAAGGAATCCAATCACTTTCTTATAGTGATGAAGTCGATGAATTTGGCAGTAAAACTCTTTTAGGTTGTTTTTTAATTGACAGTCAAGCTTTTTTAGAAAATGATATTTTATCCATTGTCCTTTATCAAGGAGGTATGGTCTGGAATTCCAGCTATGGAGATATTGAAGTTACAGCTTACAATTATTCTTTAACAGATAATAAATCTGTTACAAATGAAGAGTTATTTGAAATGCTTGGTTTATCTATTGATGAAACGGAGAAAGAATTAAGTGTAATTCTTACTGATAACTATAAAAAGATTGAAGATGGTTATTTGCCTGAATATGGACAAATATCTGAATATAATCCGGAATACACCGATTGTATTTATTATGAAATCACCAATGATAATACAATTTACTTGAATGACGGCCTTCACTTTATCATCAAAGGTTATTCAGGCATATATACCGATAATTTTGATATACAAATGAATGATTTATAATTTTTCATCATACAAAAAGGCATATACGAAGAACTCTTTGTATATGCCTTGTTTTATCATCTTTTTTAATTATTGATTAAATTCATCTTTCAGCACAACATCATGTGCAGATCCTTCTTTGATAGATACTGCAGATACTAATGTTAATCGTGCATTTTCATAGAAGTGCTTTAAGTTTTTAGAACCGCAGTTGCACATCGTAGATTTGATCTTGTGCAAGGTAATAGCTACACCGTCATCCAATCTTCCGGCATATGGTACATAGCTGTCTACGCCTTCTTCAAAGGATAATTCTTTTTTGCCGCCAAGATCATATCTTGCCCAGTTTCTTGCACGGTTGCTTCCTTCACCCCAATATTCTTTCATGTAGCCTTTGCTTGTTTTTACTTTTGCAGATGGAGATTCATCGAATCTTGCAAAGTATCTTCCAAGCATAACAAAGTCAGCCCCCATAGCTAAAGCCAATGTAATGTGATAATCATGAACAATACCGCCATCAGAACAGATAGGTACATAAATACCTGTTTCTTCAAAGTATTCATCACGAGCCTGAGCAACTTCCATAACAGCACTTGCCTGACCGCGTCCGATTCCTTTGGCTTCACGTGTAATACAGATGGAGCCTCCGCCGATACCAATCTTAATAAAGTCAGCACCTGCTTCTGCCAAATATCTGAATCCTTCACGATCGACAACATTTCCGGCACCTACACGTACTGAATCCCCATAGTTGTCACGAATCCATTTGATCGTGTCATATTGCCATTCTGAGAAGCCTTCACTGGAGTCAATACATACCACATCTACTCCCGCTTCAACTAAAGCTGGAACGCGCTGTGCGTAGTCTCTGGAGTTAATACCGGCACCTACTACATATCTTTTTTCTTCATCCAATAAAGCTGATGCATATTCTTTATCGCTGGCATAGTCTTTACGGAATACCATATTGACTAATTTTTGCTCATCATCAATGATAGGCAATGAATTTAATTTCTTTTCCCAAATTAAATCATTGGCTTCTTTTAAAGTCATATCTTTGTGACCGACAACTAAATCATCAAATTTCGTCATGAAATCTTTTACTTTTTTATCTTCACTATCTCTGGAAATACGATAATCACGAGAAGTAACAATACCTAATAATTTTCCATGGCTTGTCCCATCTTCCGTAACAGCCATTGTAGAATGTCCTGTTTTTGCCAATAAAGCCAATACATCCTTCAATGTATTTTCAGGCGTTAAGTTAGAATCACTGACTACAAACCCTGCTTTATATTTTTTTACTCGGCGCACCATTTCAGCCTGATCTTCAATCGACTGTGATCCATAGATAAATCCGCATCCGCCATTCTTTGCCAATGCAATAGCCATCTTATCATCTGTGACAGACTGCATGATTGCAGAGACCATTGGAATGTTCAGACTTAATGCTGGTTCTTCACCTTTTTTGAAACGAACTAAAGGTGTTTTCAGATCTACATTTGCGACAATGCAGTCTCTTGTAGTTAAGTTAGGAATCAATAAATACTCACCAAATGTTCTGGATGGTTCAGGTAATACTTTTGCCATATAAATACCTCTCTTTCTTGTTCATGTCCTTGTATATTTCATATAAAATATCATATTCCATCTCAAAATTCAATGGATTATGAAAATCTTTTCATTATTCTTTTTTATGATTATATGAACTCTCTTTTTACATGTATTTTTTCTTTTATGGAATACTGAACTATAAGAATTTATTATAACAGATTCAACCTTCAGTAAAGAAAAAAGCCCATGGCGGATCCCATGAGCTATTTCATTATTTCTTATTTATAGTTGTCGCTTACTTGAGCAAACATTGCTTGTGGATATCCGCATACTGGGCAAACACCTGGAGCAACTTCGCCTTCGTGACGGTATCCGCAGATTGCACACTGCCAAACAATCTTGTCGTCTTTCTTGAATACTTTTCCTTCTTCAACATTAGATAATAATGCTAAATATCTTTCTTCGTGACCTTTTTCGATTTTGCCTACTGCATCAAATAAGAATGCTAAACGAGTGAATCCTTCTTCTCTAGCTTCTTTAGCGAAAGTAGCATACATATCTGTCCATTCATAGTTTTCACCAGCAGCTGCATCTTTTAAGTTTTCTGCAGTTTCAGGAATTGTATCCCCGTGCAATGCTTTGAACCATAATTTTGCGTGTTCTTGTTCATTGCGAGCAGTTTCTAAAAATAATTCTGCGATTTGGTGGAATCCTTGTTCTTCAGCTTTTTGAGCATAATAAGTATACTTATTTCTTGCCTGAGATTCACCAGCAAAAGCAGTCATTAAGTTTTGTTCAGTTTTTGATCCTTTTAATTCCATGTTACCAATTTTCCTTTCATATTTTTAGGCAATTACAGCCTTTATACATCAAGTATATTACGAATTTTTTTTAAAGTCAATTTATATGCATTTACTGTAAACAAAAATATTTATTTAATAATCATTACTATTTTGTGTTTAATATTCTCATCGCATTCAGCACTGCCAGGACACTTACTCCGACATCGGCAAATACACCCATCCACATATTGGCATGACCGAATAAACTTAACAATAAAATACCGATTTTCACTGCTAAGATAAACACAATATTTTGATTCATAATTTTCTGAGTGAACTTCGCAATCTTCAATCCATCATTCAATGCACTCAGATCATCTTTCATCAATACGACATCTGCCGCTTCAATTGCAGCTTCACTCCCTAAACCACCCATTGCAATACCTAAATCACTTCTGGCAAGAACAGGGGCATCATTGATTCCGTCACCGACATAAGCGACTTTTCCATTTTTTTCGTCCTTTAAGATCTTTTCAAGTTCTTTGACCTTATCTGTCGGCAATAACTGTGCATGCACTTCATCTAAGCCCAATTCTTTTCCTACATAGTTCGCTGTTTCTTCAATGTCTCCGCTCAGCATGATCAATTTTTTAATTCCTTGTTTTCTTAATTGAGCCAAAGCTGTTTTCGTTGTCGGCTTCAATGTATCGGCAATTTCAATCACACCCACATATTTGTTATTCTGGGCAACATATACCATTGTACCGACACCTTTTTTCGGATTTCCCTGTACTTGATACATTTCCATCAGTTTCCAATTACCTACAAGCAGGACATCATTATTATATACAGCTTTGATACCTTTACCCGCAATTTCTTCAATCTCACTGATTTCTTCTTTTTGGATAGGCTTGTTATATTCTTTCAGAATGGATAAAGCAATCGGATGAGTTGAATAGCTTTCAGCTGCAGCAGCTAATTCCAAGCATTTTTCCTTATCCTCAGCTTCGATGTTTACAACATTGAATGTACCATTTGTCAGCGTACCTGTTTTATCAAAAACAACTGTATCAATTTCATTTAAGATTTCTAAGTAATTGCCGCCTTTGATCAAGATTCCTTTTTTGCTGGCAGCCCCAATTCCGGCAAAATAACCCAATGGAATAGATAAGACCAATGCACATGGACAAGAGATAACCAAGAAGGTCGCTGCACGTCTTACCCATTCGCTCCATTCAATTCCAGTCGGGAAGAAATTCGGTACAATGGCCAGCAATACAGCCAATATAACAACAATCGGTGTATAGATACGCGCAAATTTTGTCATCTTCTGTTCTGTGACAGCTTTTTTCGATGAAGCATTTTCCACCATCTCTAAAATTCTGGATACAGTAGATTCACTGGCAATTTTGGTTACTTTTACTTTCACTAAACCATTTAAATTGATGCATCCCGCTAAGATCTCATCATTCTCGGCAATATCTCTTGGCAATGCTTCTCCTGTCAGAGCACTTGTATCCAATGAACTGTTTCCTTCAATGACAACGCCATCCAGCGGAACTCTTTCTCCTGGCTTAACTAAAATAATGGAATCAATGGCAACACTTTCCGGATCAACATTTTTTTCGCCTTCAGATGTAATCAGATGTGCCACATCGCTGCGGATATTCATTAATTCCGCAATTGACTGTCTGGAACGTGCAACTGCACGATCTTGGAAATATTCACCCAATTGATAAAATACCATAACAGCTACAGCTTCTGCATATTCGCCGATAATAAAGGCCGCAATCGTTGCAATCATCATCAAGAAATTTTCATCAAAGATTTCTCCTCTTTTGATATTCTTAAAGGCTTTGAGAATAACAGCAGTTCCAACCAGCAAATAAGCAATGCCATAAAGAATCACATTTTCACTGATCAAAGCAATCACTAAAAAGATTAATCCCAGCACTATCTGCACAATTCGCTGATTGATTTTCTTTTCATTTTTTACTTCGGCTTTATCTTCCTGGATCGTTACATCTTCCATGGATAAAATTGTTTTCTTCATCAGTTCTTTTGCCTGATTTTCATCAACTCCTTCAGCTAAATCAAACAGCAATACTTGTGTTGTGAAATTCAAGGAAGCATTTTTCACTTGCGGCAAGGCATTCAAAGCATCTTCAATCTTTAGCGCACAGTTGGCACAATCCAATCCCTGAATGATCCATTTATTTTTCCCCTTCTGAGGACGCTGTGAATGAGTGGTGCCGCATGCTTCATGTTCATGGGAATGTTCATGCCCGCAGCCGCAGTGATCATGATGCTCATGAGAATGTTCATGATGATGCTCATGATGATGCTCATGTTCACAATCACAGTGGTGATGATCATGATGTTCATGGGAATGCTTTTCTTCTTTTTTGATTACAGTTACTTCATCTTCCAGATCCTGAATCAATTCAATTATTTTCTTTTCATTTTCTTCGCTGTATTCTTTATAATCAATTTCACATTTCAATGTCGCATAATTTACTGTTGCTTCATGGACTGCCTCTTCTTTATTCAGTGCTTTTTCTATTTTTAAGGCACAGTTAGCGCAATCCAATCCTTCTAATATATATGTCTTTTTCATAATCACTAACCTCTTTCTGAAATATGAGCATAGCTAGTTAAGAACAATGTTTCAATATGTTCATCATCCAATGAATAATATACGACTTTTCCTTCTCTTCTATATTTTACTAAACGTGTCTGCTTTAATATACGAAGCTGATGAGATATCGCTGACTGTGATACATCTAACAAGGCTGATAAATCACAGACACACATTTCCGAAAGAAGCAGAGCACTGACGATACGCAGCCGTGTCGGATCTCCCAATACTTTGAACAGCTCAGCCATTTCCGTCAGTTCCTCATTGCCAAGCATATCCTTTTTTACTTTTTCTATTGTTTCTTCATGTATGACTGTTACATCACATTTTTCAATATCCATAACTTCTCCTCCAATCTAACATATGAATATATGTTCATGTGTTTATTATAGTAAATTTCTTTCATTATGTCAACGCATTATTTACATGAATATTCATGAAATAAATTGTGAAAATATTATGCAAATTCACTTTTTGTCCGCAATAGAAATACATTTGATTCTGTTATGAAAATTGTTTCATAAATTACAAAAAAGCCCTTGATTTTGGGATATTTTCAATATATTATAATACTGCCAAGGGGCAGAGAATAAGGAGGACAAAGAAATGAAGTTATTAAATGATATGGTTAAAAAAGATCAAAAATCAGTAAAAATCACAAAAGACAAAAAAGACATTTCTTACTCAGAGGTTGAACGTTTATCTGCTGGAAACTCCACTTCCACATGGGGAATTATCTTCTACCGATAAGTAAAAATTGCTTGTTGTTACAATAGATTTACTGATAAAAAGTCATCTAATCGGATGGCTTTTTTCTATTCTCCTTTAATAAATGAATCCATCTCTGGTATAATGAGGATATGAGGAGGAACATTATGAACCAAGGTGTTAAAATTGTAACAATCGGCGGAGGAAGCAGCTATACTCCCGAGTTGATGGAAGGCTTTATTAAAAGATATGATGAACTGCCTATCCGTGAAATTTGGCTGGTGGATGTAGAAGAAGGAAAGGAAAAATTAGAAATTGTCGGTAAGATGGCCCAGCGTATGTGGGATGCTTCCGGATATGATGTCAAAGTACATCTGACATTAGATCGTAAAGAAGCATTGAAGGATGCAGACTTTGTTACGACACAATTCCGTGTTGGATTATTGAATGCTCGTATCAAGGATGAAAGAATTCCTTTGTCCTATGGTATGGCAGGACAGGAAACAAATGGTGCCGGAGGAATTTTTAAAGCATTCCGTACAATTCCTGTAATCTTAGAGATTGTGGAAGATATGAAACAGTTATGTCCTAATGCATGGCTTGTGAACTTCACTAATCCAAGCGGTATGGTAACAGAAGCTGTCATTCGTTATGGCAAATGGGATAGAGTCATTGGTTTATGCAATGTCCCTATCGGTTCTATCTTAGCTGAACCAAAAATGATCGGAAAAGAATCCAAGGATGTGATCTTTAAATTTGCAGGATTGAATCATTTCCATTGGCACAAAGTCTATGATAATAGCGGAAATGATGTTACATCGCAGATTATTGATAAAATGTATACAGAAGATGCTGGTATGCCGGCAAATGTCTTCAAGGTTGATTTCATTCGAGAACAAGTGGATCAGATGAATATGATTCCTTGTGCTTATCATCAATACTATTACAAGGAAGAAGAATCATTGGCTCACTTATTAGAAGAATACAATGATCCAAACAAAGGATCTCGTGCTCAGCAAGTGAAAGCAACAGAAGATGAATTATTTGAACTTTACAAAGATCCTAATTTAGATCACAAGCCAGAACAATTGGCAAAACGAGGCGGTGCTCACTATTCTGATGCCGCTTGCGAAACAATCGCATCTATTTATGCCAATAAGAATACAAATATGGTTGTTTCTACTTTAAACAGAGGTGCAGTCTGTGATCTGCCTTGGGATTGTGTGGTCGAAGTATCTTCTATCATTAATGCTCAGGGAGCTCAGCCATTGGCATTTGGTCCAATGCATCCAGCTGAAAAAGGATGGCTGCAGTTAATGAAGAACATGGAATTATGTGTTTGTGAAGCTGCAGTAACCGGTAATTATGGCTTAGCAGTTCAGGCATTCATTTTAAATCCATTGATCCGCTCTGGAGCTACAGCACAGAAGATATTGAATGAATTATTGATTGCACACAAAAAATATCTGCCTCAATTCAAAGACACCATTGAAAGATTAGAAAAAGAAGGCGTTACCATCAAAGATGATATCGCCCGTGAATTAACTGAAAAAGGCTTATAATCAATCAGACACATTTGATTTATTCAGATGTGTCTATTTATATCGTAATTATGTCAAGTAAAAATTAAATTTACTTGACATAATACTGTTTCATGCATAAAATATGATTGAATAGGTGAGGAACATGAAGAGCAGTCATATCATTAAAAATGAATTGAGAAATTACAATCAAAATGAGTTAATATTTGCCAGTAAATTATTTAGAGAAAAATTAGAATCTATGTTAAATGAAGTTGCATATTACAAAATGCTTGAAAGAATGTGTCAATCTGGGGAATTAGCCAAAGCTGCAAAAGGCATTTATTATATCCCTGCTTTCAGCAAATATGGTTTAGTTCCTCTTTCTGATGAACAAATCATATCCGCTTTTACCGAAAATGAAACGGGTATGGTTATTGGATATTCTTTGTATAACAGTTATAATCTAACTACACAGATTTCAAAAAATATCAATATTTTATCCTCCAGCTTAGAAGGATTATCCAAGACAATTAAAAATGTTCAAATTAAACAATTAAGCATAGATTTTACGATAGAAGTAAGAAATATGATTTCTGCACTGGAAATACTTCAAAACTTCTATAATATAGAAGATCTTAATTACACTGCTTTTATTGAATATTCAAAAACAATTGCCGATAATTTCCAAGAAGAGGTTTTTGAAACTGTTCTTTCAAAAAAACATTATAAGAAATCTACCATTTCTTTTTTAAAAGATATACTTGATTATTATGAAATTTCTCATCATTTAAATAAACATTTATCATCTTTATCAAAGTATAAAAACCCGAAAATGGAGGAGCTATATGCAATTGCACAATCATCCGGAAGGATTTAAAACGCTTATTGCGCTTGTTGCCGACTATTTGAATTTACCTGAATCTGCTATAGAACGCGATTATTACATCGTTCTTTTATTAAAAAATCTTGCAGATAGCGAATACTCTCAGCAATGTGTATTTAAGGGAGGAACTTCATTAAGTAAATGCTATCCTAAATCTATTGAACGTTTCTCTGAAGATATTGATTTAACTTATCTAGGTACTCCTGAAATGAAAGATAAAGAATATAGTAAAAACATTAAAAAAATTGAAAAAATTATGACCATCGGTGCTCAGACAGAAAAAATAAACTCTGAACGAAATGATCGTAACAAAAGTATGTATGTCTGGTTTGATAATAAAGCAAATAGAATAAAGCTTGAAATCGGCAGCAGTGTACGCCCTGATCCTTTTTCAAAAAGAGTTCTTAAAACATATATTCAGGAATTTTTAGAGAAAAAACATGGCAGCGACGATATAGAACGCTATAATTTAAAAAGCATTGAACTTAATGTATTAAATATTGAACGTACTTTCATAGATAAACTGATGTCAGTCAAGAGACACGCCTATTGCGGAACCCTTAACAATAAAGTCCGCCACATCTATGATGTAACAAGACTGTATCATATGCAGGAGATACAAGATTTTCTATCAGATAAAAACGAATTAAAGAGATTAATGTCAATTACAAAAGAAACAGACTCTTTTTACTTGACTAAACGCAATATTAATAGAGATTATGATCCAACTGGTGCATTTAATTTTGAAATTTGGATGCATTACTTTACAAATGATATAAAATACATATATGAAAATCTACATAAGGATTTATTGTATACAAATAGTAAACAAAATTTCGAGGATGCTTTAACTGCATTTACAGAAATAAATAATATTCTGAAATCTATAGATGAATAACATTGCTTTCTTAATACCATTGAATAAAAGACACCGCTCAAATTCAAGCGGTGTCTTTTGGATATAGTTATTTTAAAGGATTGTTTATGTTGATTATTTATTTATGCTCTCCAGATACCTTCTGCATCTACGTAGAATCCATCTGGTGTTGTTGTATTTGTCAGCATCAGTCCATCTTCATTGACATAATACCAAACATCTAATTTTGAATCTCTGGCGATCCATGTGGATGTGAACATTCTTCCGTTGGCATCTAAGCAATACCAGTCAGTATATTCAGCTACCCAGCGTCCTTTTTGCTGGATGCCTGTTTCATAATCAAAGAAATACCATCCATTTTCTAATTCTAACCAGCCATATACCATTTCACTGTCTTCATTGATGTAATATGTGTTTCCTTCTACATCATTGATGAATCCTTCTGGCAAATTAGTTGTCAATGTCAATTCTTCAGCAGATTCAGTGACAAATACAATATCTCCTCTGGAATCAGCTTCCACAACTGTCGCCAATACCAATTCATCATCAGCATTCTTCTGTACTACATAGACAGTTTCATCTCTGTAATCTCTTCCAGCTTCTACCGTTATTTCTACTGGTTCATCAGCTTCTTCTACTTGAATTGTTGTGATTATGTTATCTCTGCCTAAAGCATCTCTTACATCTCTATCTGTGCTTACTTCTTCTACATCAACTTTATCTTCAGAATCTACTGTAACTCCACTAACATCAGTATCATCATCTGAAGTTGTAGGTCTTGATGGTCTATAAGGTGGAACATAAGTATCTTTTTCCCATACAGCAGTAAATGTTGTTGCATCATTAATTGTTACTGGTGCACCAGCAGCATGTGTTGTTGTTCCATCTGACCAACCTTTAAATGTATAACCATTCTTAGTAGGAGCTTCTGGAAGTGTGATTTTTGTTCCAGTAGCTATATTTAAAGTAATAACTTCATCACCATTTTCAATTCTAACTTCTATATTTGTAGTTGCTCCATCATCAATATTTTTTATTACATCACCTGGTTCTGCATCTTTCAATGCTTTTTCAGGAGATAAATAATAACGATAAGTATCATTTGAACCTAATTCTGTATTTAATTCTGGAATAATATAGTCTTTTACAGATTCACCAAAAATTCCTCCTGAAATTGTAACTGGTTTATCTGTTTCACTATTTACTTGAACATCAAAATCTGCCTTCGTGAAATCACCATTTTTACCATCGATATTTAGGTCAATTTTACCTTCCCATGGTTGTGAGCCATCTGATGTAATTTCTATTCTACCATTAACACTTCCTGTATAATTTTCATCAAATGTGACTGATACACCATTAACATATCCATTAGATGGCCAATGATATAAATCAAATGCAACCATATTTGGTGCAGCAATAATATTTGTATCACCTGTAATAGTTGTCTTTCCATTATTGTTGCTTAGTACATAAGAAATATCCTCACATACAGAACCATTTAAAGTAATATTTTCCAATGTCAAATCAGAATAATTTTGAATAAGCATTAGAATATTTTCAGGATTTTCTGTAGTTGTAATTGTACCGTTTTTAAAAGTAACTGTTGAACCTGCTAATAATTGGAATCCATTAGTTTCTGTTCCTTTTGAGCCAACTCCTGGTCCTGCTATTGTATAGGTAAAGCCGTTGAAATCTACTATGAAATTATTATTAATTCCATGTTCTCCCACTTTTACACCTGGTGCATTATCTACATTATCTAATAGTGTAATTGTTCCTCTATCCACAACATGTTCGATAGCTTCTGCCAATGTTGCATATTTTTTTCCACCAGTTTCAAACAATTTATCTGTTTCTACTGGTATATCTGCTTTTCTAACGATTTCAACATTTTGAAGTCCCTGACTAATATTTGCTAATGTTCCGTCAGAAGCTATAAATGTTGTTTCTGATGTATTTGCAACTGTTGCTAATTTAGCACCATCTTTACCTTCATAGCCTTCTCCAATAGTAATTCCAGTAGTACCAACAATAGCACTATAACCTCTAGATTTTGCAGTTACAAGACCTGCCAATGTCACGCTTTCATTTGCTAAGATTGCTGGTTTCGCTTCGTTAGATGTTGCATTAACTGTAGCTCCATTTTCTACTTTGACATTCTTACCAAGAATGCTTGAATTTAACGCGTTTGCTGTTACTTCAGTATTAGTTCCTGATATTGTTACATTTCCTTTTGGTGAATGTATTGCATGTGCTGTTGCGTAATCTGTTATATCTAAACTATCCATTGTTGATGTTGCATCAATTTTAGAATCAGTAATTGACACATTAAACTCACCATGAACTGCATCATATTTTGAACTTGCATTTATTTCTGAATTGGTAATGATTAAATTTCCTTCACTATCGACTAATCCACCAGTTTCTTCATGATATGGATATGCATATATAGCACCACTATTTTCTGCTCTTACGTTTAATTTAGAATTTAAAATTTCTATATCATGTCCACTAACCGCAACTCCATTCACTTGTTCTGTAGCAATAATATCAAGATCATTAGATCCAATTATACTAATTTTTCCAGCTGCACTAATGCTACTAGAAGTTGATTGAATCTCTCCGTTCGTATTTACAAGATTGATTGATTTTCCTAAAATACCATGAAGCCCATTGAAATCTAAATACGAATTACTAATACTGATATTTGAATTTTCGTCTTGACTAGTCCAAATTACAGCATCATTAGATTGTGCAGTTATATCTGCATCACTTATTTCAATCGGCGCTCCCATTGAATTTGTTCCAACATAAATAGCCGCATGCTGTGAATTCAAATTATATGTTCCACCATTAATTTTTAATCCTTCTTGTGCACTTATTGAATTAATATCGCTAAATACATTCAACGACGCTCCTTCTTCAGCACTAATTGTCATTTTTAAATATGCCGCTTTTAATCCAGTTCTGTCAACATTAATCGCATCAGAGCCAATATAATTACTTCCTTGCAACGTTACTTTCACTGTGTCATAAGATTCTGGAGCATTATAAATACATTTATCAATAGTAATTCCACCTTTTAATGTAGCGTTGGTAAGTGTCAATTCTCCATTCATTGCATTCCATGTAACATTTTCTGGTACATTATCTTCCGCATAAGCCATGCCACCAATTTCTAAGGAAAAATTTTTACCATTAGAGCATGCATCGTATTGTCCATCCTGAGCCGCTACACCAGTCATAGGCATCATAGACATGACCATCATAGCAGTTAAGAACAGACTTCCAATATACTTTTTCTTGTCCATATCTTTCTCATCCTCCATATAATATGTATTCATAAATCTACACTTTTGTGGATATGAGAAAAATTTACTTATTTTGTATCTAAAACATAAAAAAGAGTCAATTTACACTGAAATTAACTCATTTCTTTTATGTGTATAAAAGTGTACTTATTTATACGCTTTCATTATATTCCAAACAATTTTAATATTCAATATTATCATTATAATTATTTCAAATTATTTCTTAAAATATTCACAAATTAACATTAAATATTATTTTTTATGAAATATCCCTTAGCTCTTTTATAAGCATCTCTGAATTCTTCCGGTATATCTTCTTCACTGAATGTCTCATGTATCTTACATGTTCCTGCTTTCTCTGCAGTTTCATAATACCATGTCTTATAATCTAACATTGCTAATGTTTCCTGCATTTGTTTGATTTGTTCTAAGATAATTTCTCTTTGTTTTTCAATCAATGCTTTTCTTTGAGAAATAGTTTCATCTCCCTGCATACACCAATCAATAAAAGTCTTGATTTCTTTAATTGACATTCCTGTCTGTTTTAAGCATTCAATAATTGAAAGCCATTCAAAATCACTGTCCTTGAACATACGAATACCGCCGCTGGATCTTTCCACAAATGGTATCAATCCTTCTTTGTCATAATAACGGATTGTAGATGGGGCAATATTCAATTTATTGGCAATTTCACCAACTGTATAAATCATAAAAAAATCCTCCTTTAATATTATTTTCTTATTGACTTAAAGTTAACTTTAAGTTGTATGATGTAAACGAACTTCCAATAGGAATTCTAACAAATCAATTTTGTTACGTCAATAGGAGGTATAGAAATGGACAATATGAACATTTTTGATGAAGTTTATACTTTATCCAATGAAGTGAAAATTCCTAAACTAGGTTTAGGTACTTGGTTTATTCCGGATGATCAGGTGGCACAAGCTGTCTGTGATGCGGTAAAGATCGGTTATCGTCATATTGATACAGCTCAGGCTTACGGCAACGAACACGGAGTTGGGGAAGGCATCCGTACATGCGGTATTCCTCGCAGTGAATTGTTTGTCACGACAAAACTTGCGGCTGAAATCAAAAGCTATGATGAAGCAGTTAAAGCTATTGATGAATCTATCCAGAAGATGGGCTTGGATTATATTGACTTGATGTTAATTCACAGTCCTCAGCCATGGGATGATTTCCGCGGTGATGATTATTTTGAAGGAAACCGTGAAGCATGGCGTGCATTAGAAGACGCTTATAAAGCAAGTAAACTACGTTCCATCGGTATTTCTAACTTCAAACAAGAAGATATTGAAAACATTTTATCATCCTGCACTGTAAAGCCTATGGTCAATCAGTTATTGGTGCATGTATCCAATACACCATCTGATTTGATTGAGTATTGCCAGAAAAACGATATTTTGGTGGAAGCCTATTCACCAATTGCTCATGGTGAAATTCTGAAGAATCCTGAAGTTGCGTCTATGGCTGAAAAATATCATGTAACTGTTCCTCAGTTATGCATTCGCTATACTTTACAGTTAAATACATTGCCTTTGCCTAAGACCGCAAATCCACAGCACATGGAAGAAAATGCTGCTGTAAACTTTATGATCAGTGATGAAGATATGGAAACATTGAAAAACATGAAGCCAATTGAAAACTATGGTGAATTCAGTGTCTTCCCAGTATTCAGCGGTAAATAGGAGCGTTCTATGAATCGTCCTTATATCTTTTGTCATATGCTGACATCTCTTGATGGGAAGATCATGGGAAATTACATGGATACACCTGAAGGAGAAGCAGCCGGAGAAGTATTCTATGACATTGCTTTCGGCAAAAACCCTTACTACAAACATCAGGGATGACTTTCCGGACGTGTGACTACCGATGATAATTTCACTTTCTATGAAAAACCTATCTTAGATGAGAACGCAGAACTTGTTCCGGAGGGAGACTTTATCGCTAAGCCCAATGAATCCATGTATTATGTCTCTGTCGATCCTTCAGGCAAATTAGGATGGAAAAGCTGTGATTTGATCTATGAAGATACACATGCTCATGTTTTAGAAGTTCTGACAGATAAAGCCAGCAATTCTTATAAAGCTTTCTTGAGAAAACTAGGCATTTCCTATATTATTGCTGGCAAAGATTCATTGAACTATGAAATAGCTTTGGATAAACTGAAAAACTTATTTGGCATTGAAACACTGATGCTTGGAGGCGGAGGTGTTTTGAACTGGTCTTTTATACAAGCAGGCATGTGTGATGAAGTCAGTGTTGTGATTGCACCTGCAGCCGATGGTTCATCAGAAACGCCTTCTTTATTTGATACAAAAGAAGGTTTATCTGATGACAGACCTGTAAGCTTTGAATTGCAAAACGCTGAAATTAAAGATAAGGGCACACTTTGGCTGCGTTATCTTGTAAAATCAATATGAAGGAGGAACTTTATATGGAATTAGATAAAATCAGTATTTTCCCAATCGGTGAAAAAAATGACGCTTATGCACAGTATTTTATTGGGCAAAGTTATTTGGCTCTGCTAGCGAAACAGGGCGGTGTCGGTGCAGCCAATGTTACATTTGAACCAGGATGCCGCAATAATTGGCACATTCATCACAAAGGCGGTCAGATTCTATTAGTTACTGCCGGACGCGGTTATTATCAGGAATGGGGTCAGCCAGCTCGTGAATTGCATCCAGGTGATGTAGTAAGTATTCCAGCTGAAGTAAAACATTGGCATGGTGCCGCAAAAGACAGCTGGTTTGCTCATATTGCTATTGAAGTTCCTGCAGAAGGAGCTTCCAATGAATGGCTGGAAGCAGTCTCTGATGAAGAATACGCAAAACTTGATTAATTGATTTTAATACTCTCAAAAACAAACAGTCTGATCTTTTTTACTCCCAAATACTTACCCTCTATTATTAGACTGTTTGTTATAAAGGCGGTTTGCAAGAACCGCCATTTTTTATGTTCAGCATAATGGAAATATGATATGCTTAATGTGGATCATAATTGGAGGAAATATGATGGAATATACAATTATTGAAATGCCGGCATTTTCTTTTGCAGGTGTAAGCAAACGTGTTCCTTTGCAGTTTGTTGGTGTAAATAATGCGATTGTACAATTAGCAGAAAGTATTACTCAAAAGCAAAAAGATGAAATGCATCAATTGCAGAATCTTGAACCTTATGAAATTCTCAATATCTCATATGAATCAGATACGCAATTTATGAAAGAAGAAGGGGAACTGACACATATGATCGGTATCTTAACTACTTCAGAAAATATCAGCGATCAATTACAAGTAAAAAAGATGCCTGCTTGTACTTGGGCAGTTTTTCCCAATGAAGGTCCTTTCCCGGAAACATATCAAAATACAATGGCTCAGATTTATGCAGAATGGCTGTCTTCTTGTGACTATGAACTGGCTGAATCACTTTCCTTCTCATTCACGAAAATGAATCACGAAAAACAAAATATTGCTTACAGTGAGATTTGGATTCCGGTTAAAAAGAAAATATAATTTACTTCGATTCAGGTTATTGATCTGAATCTTTTTTATAGGCAATTGATACTTATTTATAAAATAAAAAAATCAATCTTTCGATTGATTCTTTAGTTAATAATATAACGCTAGATGTTTATATTTAAGGGGAAGAGAAAAATGGTTTTCTGTTAATCTATTGTTATATCGAACAAATTAATAGTTACATTAACTTTGTCATTATCATTATACAACAAATGTTGAAAAATGTAACCCCATTAATTGCAATTTTTAGATGTTTCTTTCACTTTCTTCAAAATTATCTTCATTTTTGACTTTTTCTTCGATAATTTCAAACATTAAGGCTGCATCTGACTTGCTCACTTGCTTCGCTAGTTTCAGAACTCGAATCGTTAGTTCTCTTTGACCAAAGAAAATAGTAACTAAATCTCCTTCTTTTACTTCACTGCTTGGCTTCGCTTTACGTCCATTGATCAGAACACGATCATTGTCTGCAAGCTCCTTTCCGACAGCTCTTCGCTTAGAAATGCGAGCTACTTTTAGATACTTGTCTAATCGCATAGAAACACCTCACATCTATTTTAACATGTTTCTTGATGATTGAACAGAGAAATATTAAATATGGTATTTTCTTGATAAAAAATGAATGAATGCTTCTGCAATTTTCATATCTGTCGTTTTCATATTAGAATTCTCTACAATAATAAAACTGCCCTGCCAATAGCCTTCAATGACTAATGGCAAGAACTTACCATTCACACCTTGCTTATCTATTTCAAAGATCTTTTCATTCATAAAGGAGGTTTCTCGATACACACAGCATTTATTTAAAATGCCTTTTGCCGGTTTTTGTTTATATCCGACAATTTCATTTTGAATGAAATAAATCGGTGTATGATATACTTCTTTCATTGCTTCACATATATCTAATAAATCATTTTCTTTTGGACTTAATGAATCATACTTCTGCAAAACAATTCTTTCATTTTCAATAAAGAATTCAATTGAATCTCCCTCAGTTAAACGATACTGCTTACGTATTTCTTTTGGGATGACAAGTCTTCCCAAATCATCCAATCTGCGTATAATTCCTGTTGTTTTCATATCTTCACTCCCTGCAGTTGTATTATTGACAAAAATGTTTTGTTTATTCAAAAAACTGCCGTTATGGCAGTTTCTTTTAAATTCCTATGATCAGATTGAGAATCAAACCTGCAGCCCCGCACATACTCATGACCAATATAGGATTAGTATGTTTCGTTCTCAGTACGATAAACGCTGCAATGAATAAAGCTGTTCCGATCCACTCAACATTATTGAAATGAACAGCTCCTTCTCCAAAGACAACCACTTGAAGAATGGATAAGCCTGCACCGGCAATCAGCGCTACAACAGCAGGACGCAAGCTAGAGAGAATGTTCTGCAATAAGGATACATTTTTATATTTATAATAGATATAAGCTAACAGGGATACGATAAATAAAGAGGGTAAGATAACACCAAATGTTGCAATGATTGCTCCCGGAAGACCGGCAATTCGAATACCGACAAAGGTTGCTGAATTAATGGCAATAGGTCCCGGTGTCATTTCGGCAATGGTGATCAAATCAGTAAATTCACTCATTGTCAGCCAAGCATGATTTGCTACGACTTCACTTTGAATCAGCGGCATAGCAGCATAGCCTCCGCCGATACTGAATAAACCGATTTGGACAAAACTCAAAAATAATTGTAGCAGAATACTCATTGCCAAACACCTCGATTCTGACGCCATACTCCTTGAATCAAACCAATAAGAGCAGCAAATAAAATAATGTAAATCACATTGATATCAAAGACAAAGGTTGCAATAAATGCAGCTGCCATCATAATGATATGTACTGTATTTTTTTTCTTAAGAACATCACTGCCTAAATCACATACTACATCTAAGATGACTGCCGCCACTCCTGCCTGCATACTTTTTAAAACAATTGCGACATACACATTGCTTGCAAATGCAGCATAGAAAAATGAAATAATAGAGATGATGATCATCGGCGGCAGAATTGTTCCTAGCACGGATACAGCCATCCCCAAAAATCCTCCAATCTTCCAGCCTACTAAGATAGATGTATTGACAGCGATAGCCCCTGGAGAGGATTGTGCCAAAGCAGCCAGATCCAGCATTTCATTTTCTTCAATCCAATGCAGTTCATCAACAAATTTACGTTTCATGAATGTGATAATGACAAATCCGCCCCCAAAAGTAAAGGCAGAAATATATAAATTGGCAAAAAATAATTGCACTAACTTATTTTTACTTTTTTTCATATGTACCCTCCTTCGGCTAGAGAATAGCACTTGATTAACCATATGTAAAATGCTATTATTTTATTGAAATCATACCAAATTTGATATAAGGAGAAAGCTATGTCTATCAAACATCTGCAGATATTTGTCGTAGTCTTTCAGCAGATGAATATTACACGAGCTGCTGAAATACTGCATATGACTCAGCCGGCTGTCAGCCGTGCAATTCAAGAATTAGAAAAGTATTATGGTATCCGCTTATTTGAACGTATGAATCATCGCTTATATAAGACTGACAGCAGCATCAATCTTTACTCCCGTGCATTAGCTATCCTGGAGTTATATGATTCCATGGAAAAGGAAATCGATGGTTCCAATGAAAAAAGCAATGTCCGTATCGGTGCAACCATCACCTTAGGAAATTTTGTATTGCCTACACTGGTCAGCGAATTTAAAAAATCTCATCCCAATATCACCATTCGAGTGCATATTTTAAACAGTGCCAAGATCCAGCAAGAAATCTTAGATAATGAATTAGATCTTGCTTTGGTTGAAGAAACACCTACTTCGGATTACTTATCGATGGAATTGCTGACTGAAGACTGTTTATGTTTAATCTTGCCGATTCATCACCCGCTGATGGACAAAGAAAAAATAATGATCGAAGATCTGATGATCTATCCTTTCTTGCTGCGTGAACAGGGAAGTGCCGGACGTTCTTATTTGGATAATGTGTTCGCTTCACATGGACTGCACTTAGATCCAATATGGGAAAGTGCCAGCACCCAAGCCTTGATCAAAGGCGTATCCAAACAAATCGGTATCTCCATTTTGCCTGAAAGACTGATTTCACAAGCTCTCAAAAAGAATGAAATCACGACAAAAAAAATTGAAAATGAATCTTTTCAGCGCAAAAACTATATCATTTGGCATAAACAAAAATACTTAACAAAAACACTTCTGGAATTAATTCATCTTTGCCATAAGCATGTCGAAGATTAAATGTATTCATATAGTGTAAAAAACGTCTGCTTGAGAAATTAAGTCAGACATTTTTATTTTTCTGCATCGTTCTATCATAGACTTCATTTATAAAAAGACTCCATTATGATATAGTATATTTAAAGATAAGGTGATACTGAAAATTATTTGCGATATTTAAAATATCAAGCAAATACTTTTAAGGGGGATGAAATAAATGAAGAAAATATTAATTAATAGATATTTACTAATGCGATTACAAATAAAACCATATGTTCTTGCTGAGGAATGTATATGATACATATTATCAGTCAAAGTTCTATCATATTCGCTTATTTTTCATTCAGAAATCAATTGAAAAATAAAGCAGTTTATAAGTATTTAAATCCTTTGATGCATATGATTGCATTTTGTTATATAATCGCATATTTATATGAATTAGTGCTTATGAAATTAGCTTGGCAGCAAATTATCATTTACCTCATCACTGTATTGTTCTATATATTCAATAAGAAAATATTCCCTGAAAATGAATGAATACTTACAGCAAAAAGGAGTGACTATTCACTCCCTTTTATTTATCTATATTATCGCTGAGCTTCTTTGCTTCTTTCGATCACTTCAATGATCTTTTTCAGCCAATCTTTATTTTTTGGAATACGAATGCGTATTTTGCCATTGGTATAACGCATGATAATATCTCTTGATAAAGATGTCATAATTTCAAATAACTTGACTCCATCCAAAGAATCAGAATACTGCGGTGTAAAATACAATTCTGCTTCTTTTTCATATTCCTTGAATGATTCTACACTTGGTTCATTGACCAAAATATCCAATCGTTTCTTTTCAAACAGCAGCTGAACTGATTTTGGCAATCGTCCGTAATTATCCTGCGTTTCGTCCATCAAGGCCAGCAATTCTTCTTTGGTGCTAACACGATCAATGGACTGATAGAAGGTAATCTTTTCATAATCCTCTTCACTGAATGAAGCCGGAATATAAGCATCGACACTGACATTGGTCTTGATCATTTGTTTTGGTGCTTCTGTCTGAATACCTTTTTCTTTCTTGATGGCATCATTTAACATTTCCAAATACATATCAATACCGACCGTATCAATAAAGCCTGCCTGCTGAGGCCCCAGCATATCTCCCGCCCCGCGGATCGTCAGATCTCGCATCGCAATCTTATAACCGCTTCCCAGTTGAGCAAATTCTTTGATGGATTTCAATCGTTTGGCAGCGACTTCACTTAATTGTTTCTGCGGCTGATAGAATAGGTAAGCATAAGCCAGACGGGAACTTCGGCCCACACGTCCTTTGATCTGATAAAGCTGCGATAAGCCAAAATGATCCGCATCATCAATAATGATCGTATTGGCATTCGGAATATCAATCCCTGTTTCAATGATTGTTGTGCAGACCAGCACGGAAAATTCATTGCGGATAAAGCGCATCATCACATCTTCGATGTCATCTTTATCCATCTGTCCATGAACAACACCTACTTCAATATCCAGATGCGTTCTCAGTTTCGTAGCTACCGCATAAATATTTTTAACATTGTTATAAACATAGAAAACCTGTCCGTCACGGGATAATTCTCGCTGAATGATTTCTTCGATCATCTTATCATTTTTTTCAAGTACATAGGTCTGAACACTTTGACGATTCAGCGGCGGTGTTTCCAATTGAGACAAAGAACGAATACCGATCAATGACATCTGCAGAGTTCTTGGAATTGGTGTCGCAGATAAAGAAAGAACATCAATACTTGTCTTTAATTCTTTGATCTTTTCCTTGTGCTGAACCCCAAAACGCTGTTCCTCGTCAATGACCAGCAATCCCAAATCCTTGAATACCACATCATTGGATAAAATACGATGAGTTCCGATCAAAATATCTACTTTTCCTTCTTTTAAATCACGCAGGATGACTTTTTGCTGCGCCGCCGATACAAATCGATTGAGTACTTCTATACGCACTGCATAATTTCTAAATCGCTGGTTAAATACTTTGGTATGCTGCTGCGAAAGAATCGTTGTCGGGCATAGGAAAGCTACTTGCTTATTGTCCATAACTGCTTTGAAGGCAGCACGCACAGCTACTTCAGTTTTGCCAAAGCCGACATCACCGCACAATAAGCGATCCATCGGCTTATTGGATTCCATATCCTGTTTAATTTCTCTGACAGCTCTTTCTTGATCCGGTGTCAATGGATAATCAAAATCTTCTTCAAATTTGATTTGATCCGGTGTATCCTTCGAAAACGCATAACCGATATTTTCTTCTCTTAATGAATACAAAGCAACCAAACGCTGCGCCAATTCAGCTACATTTTCACTGATTCTTTTCTTTGTCTTTTCCCAATCATTTGTTCCCAATTTATTTAATTTCGGAGCAGCTCCTTCTTTGGATATAAATTTGCGGACAAGCTTAAATTGTTCCAATGGAACAAACAATTGACCATCATCCTTGAAGATAATCTGCAGAAAGTCTTTGTGCAGACCATTGACCATACGAGTAACAATGCCATTATACATTCCTACCCCATACTGCTGGTGCACAACATAATCCCCTTTAGCCAATTCCTGATAGCTAGATAAGGTTTCTGCTTTGTTGAACTTATTGGTATATTTGCTTAATACTTTGCGCTGATTGAATAATTCTCTTGAAGTATAAACAATGACATGTTCCTGAGTCATTTCAAATCCCTGAGCCAAGCTGCCTTTCATCAAGGAAATACCATCCGCAATTACATCTTCTTCACTGATTTCATGATACGATGTCTGCCTGCTGTTCAAAGCATTCTTGACCATTTCCATTTCACTGCCGTTAACACATACAACAATACGGCTATTACGGCTCAGTTCTATCATTTGTTCTATCTTCTTTTCAAACGACATTTCTGCAATGGTCAAAGTATGAATACCGCTTGTTAAGTTGGTATGCAGGTCTAAGAATGACTGAAATTCTATGACCTTATGATCTGCACAAGCTTTATCTAAAGCTGCAAATAAGGAAAACAAAGGCAACGCTTTTCCAATAGAAACACATTCCTGAATATAAGCAATCGTTTCCTCACTCATATGACGAATCTTATCTTTGACTTCATCAATATTGCTTAAATAAATACGTGCTTCTTTGAAATAATCACCGATAGTTGCCTGCTTAGAACGCAAAGCCATATAACGATACAAATAAGCATCTTTTTCATGATTGGCTAATTTATCAAAATCACTTTGAATATTTTCTTCCAGCAAAGGCTTGATCTCACTGCTGGCACTATTGACAGCATGCGTTAATTTTTCATTTCCCTTTGCAATAATTTCAGCTACATCTTCTTCACTCAGCAATAAATCTGTAGCCGGAATGATCTTCACATGATCCAATGTTTCAATAGTTCTTTGTGTTGCGGCATCAAACAGACGAATACTTTCAATTTCATTATCAAAGAATTCAATACGCAATGGATTTTCTTGATTCATCGAAAATACATCAACAATACCCCCTCTGGAAGCATAGGTCAATGGCTGATCCACACGCATCACATGTTCATAGCCGGCATAATACAGCTTTTCTTTTAATTCTTCCATACTTAAGGTCTCATTGACCTTCAAATCAATGGAATACTCTTCAAACAGCTCCGGCATAGGCAAATAACGAATCAGCCCCGCTGCATGAGTTACAACAATTTCAGCTTTATCTTCCAGCATTAAATTCATGATTTCCAATTGCTTTGCCTTATTTTCCGGAGACATCGCAATGGCTTCAACACGCAGAGAATCTTCCACGCTAAAAAGCAGCACATCTGTTTTGACTAGGGGTGTCAGATGCTCCACTAGTTTCTGTGCCGTATATTGGTTATTTTTCACAATCAGCATTTTCCGCTTTGTCTGTTTGTAGACTGCCGCCAAAAGCAATGCTTCTTCATTGATATTCAGATTTCCGCACTTGGATTCATCCTTAAGCAAAGAACCCACAGCCGGATTGGATGCAATCAATTCTAAGATATTTTTCATGCGTTATACTTACCCATCACAATATTAAAAGGCTGTGTAATTGAATCTAGTGCGGCATGTGCAGCCCTTTCCAATGCATCTTCATATGCTGGACGATCTTCTTTTCTCACTTTTCCTAAAACATAATCAGCCGTCAGCATCAGCTTATCATTGCCGATACCGATACGGATACGCTTAAATTCCTGTGTTCCTAAATGAGCAATAATATTTTTTAAGCCATTCTGTCCTCCGCTGCTTCCTTTTTCACGCAGACGGATCTTTCCGACAGGCAAATCTAAGTCATCTACCAAAACCAAAATATCACTTGGCTGAATATTATAGAAACGCGCACATTCTCCAACTGCTTCTCCAGATAAATTCATGTAAGTCTGCGGCTTCATCAAGATCACATTTTCACCATTGACGCGTGCCTGTGCTATTTCTGATTTAAATTTTTTCACTGTAAAACGTACATTCAGCATTTCTGCTACTTTATCAATACACATAAATCCTGTATTATGACGTGTCTTAGCATAATCACGTCCCGGATTTCCCAACCCTACAATCAGTTTCATGTCTGCCTCCTATAACAATACATCAATCAGTATACCAGCAATTACTGCAAATACAAATAAGTAAAATGCTAATCCCCAATTTTCTTTTTGATTTTTATTCTGTTTGAACAATACAGCCATCCCTAATCCAGCTCCTGTACTCAGACCAGCCATCATTGCTCCAAAACTCAATACATTCATAAAATACAACTCGGCCAAAACAACTGACACAGCACAGTTTGGAATAAAACCAAGCAAAGCTGCCGCAATTGGCTGAATCGCAGAATTCACTTGAAGTAAGTTTGCTAAATTTTCTTGTCCGATAAAGCCGATAACAATGCCCAATCCTGCATTAACCAAAAAGACAAAGCTGATTGTCTTAGCTGTCTTTTTCAAAGCAGAAATGAAATAATTCGGTTCACAAGAACAAATACCATCCACTTCAACTTCAAAATCATCTTCTTCATTGATTTTCTTCTTATAGAAAATATCAATGGCATAACCGCCGATCAAAGCAAGAGCAATTTTCACAACAATAAATAGTCCAACATTTCCAATCTGTTCCGGATTGGATAAAAACAGCGGCAATGCTTCATCACTGGTCGAAATAAAGCATGCAATCAATGTACCGGCACTGATCCCGCCCTGAGCATATATACTAGCCGCAATCACTGAGAATCCGCACTGCGGAATACATCCCAGCAATGCACCAAACAAAGGTCCTAAATTCTTTAAAAACAAGAAGTTCAACTGTGCGACACTGCTTTTCTTTTCAATATAGTCCAATATCAAATATGATATATATAAAAACGGAATAATTCTTATAGTTTCTAATATTGCTTCTGTTAATATTTCCTGCATAAATCCCTCCGCTTGTTCATACATTATACCCCAAGTTTGTCTTTTTTCAACGTGTTTATTTTGATATAATATAGAAAAATGATATTAACTTTACATAAGTCAAGTGATTTCCTTGATCAATATAAACAGATAGAATAATCTCAATAAAAGACAATTCATGATGTCTATTGCTTAAATAGTTTCTTGAGTTATGACTTAGATAAGTTCAAATCAGTTATAGAATATTTAGAAAGGCAATATGCTATTGATCTATACAGATAGTCAGTTAAAAGAAAAGATTATTGAAATGATTGGATTATTCGAAAGTAAAGTTGTCGGATTAAAAGGAACTAAATCAAATTGTTTTATAAAATAACGTGATATAAGCTGCAGGCAATATAGTAATATAAAAGAACTGGACACAATGCTGTAGAGCACACATGATAAATATAAAAGCAAAGAAAATATTAGAACAGGAAGGTGACTAAATGCCTGAAAATCAGAATATAGAATGGAAAAGTAAATGGAAAGATGAATATCTAGAATGGATCTGCGGATATGCTAATGCACAAGGAGGGAAAATCTATATCGGATGTGATGACAACGGAAACGTCGTTGGCTTATCTAATGCTCATAAACTACTTGAGGACATTCCTAATAAAATTCGAGATGCAATGGGTATTATTGTCAATGTTAACCTTTTAAATGATAACGGAAAGGAATATATTGAAATTGATGTTCCGCCATATCCTATCGGTATTTCCTGTAAAGGTGTTTACTATTATCGCAGCGGCAGCACACGGCAAATTTTGACCGGTCCGGCATTAGAAACATTTCTTTTGCGCAAACGGGGCGCTACTTGGGATAATCTTCCACTCCCAGCATTCTCTATCACCGATGTAGATGATGAAATTGTAGCACATTTTAAGCAGTGGGCTGCCAAAAATGGACGCATTGACTTAAGTGTACTAGATGAGTCAAAAGAGATGTTGATGGAAAAGCTGCATCTGATGAATGGTCCTTATCTGACCAATGCAGCAATGCTTCTTTTCAGTAAAAATCCGGAAAAATGGCAGCTAGGAGCATATGTAAAAATTGGTTACTTTGAGACAGATGCCGACTTACTTTATCAAGATGAAATCCATGGCTCCATTCTAGAGCAGATTGACAAAATCGTTGAGCTGATATATCTGAAATACATGAAAGCAAGAATCACTTATGAAGGTATGCAGCGAATTGAACGATACTTCGTACCAGAAGATGCTCTTCGTGAAGCTTTGCTGAATGCTCTATGTCACAAACAATATCAATCCGGTATTCCCATTCAGATTAGCGTCTATGAAGACAAACTATATATTGCTAACTGTGGATGTCTGCCAGAAAATTGGACACTGGAGAACCTGATGAGTAAACACTCCTCCATTCCATACAATCCTAATATTGCCCATGTGTTCTATTTAGCGGGCTTTATTGAAAGTTGGGGACGAGGAATAGAGAAAATCTGTTCTGTTTGTCAAAAGAATGCTATACCACAGCCAGAATATACAATAAATCCCTGTGATATTATGATAAAATTTACCGCACCGGAAGATTATATCATCCGTTCTATTACTGGCAAAACATTAGAAAAGGTGACTGATAAGGTGACTGATAAGGTGACTGATAAGGTGACTGATAAAGAACAAGAACTTTTAGCCTTACTAACAGAAGACCCTGGCTATACGATGCCGCAGCTTGCTGAACGATTAGGTATCAGCAGAAAAACGGTAGCTTCACGCATAAAAAGGCTAAAAGAAGCACATTGGATTGAGCGTGTTGGCTCTGATCGTAAAGGCTATTGGAAATTACTCAAATAAAGCAAAATATTCGTTCTCAAATGTATGCACTTTACAATACTGCTAAAAGTGGATAAGATTATTTTAAAGATTAATATTTAAAATGGAGGTTTTTTATGAATATCGGTGTAGTAGGTACGAATTTTGTTTCAGATTTTTTTATGAATGCCGGAAGTCATATCAAAGGATTTCATGTAACTGCTGTAACCAGCGGTCATCGAGAAAATGCAGATAAATTTGCACAGAAATATAATATTGAAAATGTTTATGATTCTTTGGATGAAATGATCAAAAACGGAAAAGTAGAGGCTATCTATTTAGCAGTTCCAAATAAATTGCATAAGCCAATGGCTCTTCAATGTCTTCAGGCACATATTCCATGCTTTGTAGAAAAACCATTTGGCTGCAGTTATGATGAAGTAAAAGAAATTATTGACTGTGCCGATGCAAATCAAACCTATGTGCATGATGCAATCATTCCTTTATATACAGAAAACTTCAGAAGATTAAAAGAAGCCTGCAGCCGCATCGGCAAGATTCGTAAAGCTGTCTTTGTCTTTGAAAAATATTCTTCTCGCTATGATGCTTACTTAAGAGGTGAAAATCCAACAACATTCAGAAAAGACCTCTGTAATGGTTCCATCATGGATCTGGGTGTATATCCTATCAGTGATGCAGTTGCTTTATTCGGCAAACCGCAGAAAATATTTGCGAATGGATCATTTTTGGAAAGCGGTGTTGATGGCGCCGGTACAGCTGTATTGATGTATGATGATTTTGATGTGACCATTCACCATGGAAAAGTATGCAATACCAATATGATTTCTGAAATTCAAGGAGAAAAAGGATTGCTGACATTTGATATGACCTCACGCATTGAAAAAATCACTTATACAGATTATGCTTCTAAATCAACTCAAGTTATCAGTGAAGATAATAAAGAAGCCTTTACATATCAAATTGAAGACTTCATCCAAAGCATTGAAACAAATAAAAAAGAATCTGAAAAAGTCCCTCATCAATTAAGTTTGGACATTCATGAAGTATTAACGGAATGCAGAAAACAAATGGGATTGATCTTTGATATTGACAAATAAATACGGCTCTCTAAATTAGTTGGGGGCAGTGAGAAATCAAAAGCCAATTGAAATTGGGGAGGAATACCCCAATTCAGTTG
>CALUVS010000001.1 GCA_944324265.1 uncultured Traorella sp. | reverse complement strand
ATAAATATTATCTCTCTTATATCGACATTATTTATGTTGCATTAAACAAAAGGTGCATCATGTGGGGAATCATAAAAAAAAATTAAAAGAACTTTTCTAAAATAACCCTGTCAAAAGAAAAGGAGAAAAATAGAAATATGAAAAAGAGTAGTTTTGTAGGGTTGATATTTGGAATTGTCGGAGGAATTTTATTTGCCTTGGGAATGTGTATGGCACTTCTTCCTGAATGGGGGTTATTCAATCAAGGAATTGTTGCTGGTGCAGCCGGAATTATCATTCTGTTAGTTGGATTATTTGTATGGAGAAAGATGGAAGGCAAAGCACCTATCAAATTTGATAAGAAAACAATCGGATCTGTTCTTGTCGGTATTATCGGTGCTTTATTGTTAGGTGTAGGTATGTGCTTGAGCATGGTATTCGGAAAGATGATGTTAGGTATTGTCATCGGTATTATCGGTATCGTTGTATTACTTCTGCTTATTCCATTGACAAAAGGAATTAAATAAATTGTAAAGGAAAAGATAGAACTTTTGTAATTGATAAAAGCTCTATCTTTTTTTCACCTAATTTCTATCGGATTAATAAAATGATTCTGCATTTATGTTATTCAGCGGTACCAGCAGCCTATTAAAGTGTTATGACTGCCAGCAGAAGCTTGAATTATGTCATCTATTCAAATATTTTATTTATAATCAATTTCTAATTCTTCACATTTCTGAATTGCCAGATCATGATTCTGCATAGCTGATTGACGATACCAGTATTTTGCTTTATCAAGATCTTTTTGTCCCAAAAGTCCTTCTTCAAATAGATAGGCAAGATTGAATTGACCGTCTCTGTCTCCGTGTTCTGCCGATAATTGTGACCAATACAGAGCCTTTTCTAAATCCTTTTCAACCCCGATGCCTTCCATATATGCGAATCCGACCTGACATTCAGCCAAAGCATAATGTGAATCTTCGGCAATTGCTAAATATCCCTGAAACCATTTCTCATACTGTTCTGTTTCCCATAAGTAATCCAATTGTTCACATCGATTTAATTCTTCACAAGGTTGATAATAACTGCTTGCCATTGTATATCTCCTTCCATCAATCTCTTTATTGCATAGCTTTCTTTGCATCGATCCACTGCAATATAGCTTTTTTTACAGGGGCGGATAAATTCTCAGGAATATCTTCGATTGAGAAAAAACGAAGTTCCATTACTTCCTCTTCCTGACATTGAATTGTACCGGAATAATTTCGGCATAAATAAACAATGTCAATATTCGATACTTCATCTCCATTCGGATAAATATAATGCGTATCCTTTCCTGAAAAAATACCGAATAATTCCAATTCATGGGCAATGAGTCCTGTCTCTTCCAGTAATTCTCTTTTTGCTGCTTCTTCTACCTCTTCATCCAGCTCGACAGATCCTCCGGGATAAGACCAGCAATGATTATCAGTTCTTAACTGCAGTAGAATTTGCTGCTGGGCATTTTCTATAATAACACTGGCACCTACCTGAAGCAAAGGACGATGTCCGACAATCTTTCTTAGATCCATGATATAGTTTGACATTTTTCTCCTCCTAAAAAGTATTTTTGTTTATTATATCATAAGTAAAATTCATGATAAAAAGCTCTAACGGTTTATTTCTGAATTCATCAAATATATGATAGAATAGTTATATTCGATAACATTCAGATTGGAGTGATTATTTTATGAATGACAGCATTCTGCAGTTAAAGATAGAAGATTTTGAAAAATGTCAAAATATCTGGAATCAACAAAAGCAGGTGAAACTTGCTCAGCAGTTTTATGAAGAATTGTCAAATGGCAATAGAATGACTTATGTTTATACACATGATAATGAATTTATCGGTGAAATATCATTGGTATTTGATATGAAGGATTCCGACTATACCATTGAAAAACAGCGAATCTATGTCTCTCGATTGCTTGTAAAGCCTGATTACAGACGGCAGGGAATCGGCAGATTGCTGGTCAATCATGTCGTTGAAATTGCAAAGCAGATGAATTATAAAGAAATGTCCATCGGTGTTGATCTGGATAATTATCCAGCATTAAAATTATATATAGAAGCTGGTTTTGATCAGATTATTTTTATTGGATGTGATGAGCAGAGTGAATACATGAAGCTTTTAAAAACACTTTAGCGATTAGGCAGATATTTAGGATAAACATGAAAAGAACTGCAAGAGAAAACATAGTGACCGCTTATAGTCTGCATGATATGAATATTACTTCTTTTGATGTGACAGACAATACGCTTGTTCTGCATAGCCAATCCGGACTGATCCAAACAGCACCGCCTTATGAACAAGTAGACGGAAGTGTTGAATTTAATGGTGTTCGATGGGATTTCAGCTATGTTTACCTGTTTCATTTTCACAAGAAAGATGAAAGCTTCACTGGCAAGAAAATGATGCTCAAAGATTTTATTATGAATCATTCAGTAATGGGGTTTTCAATTCTGGATGAAACATTTGGTTATAATCTGACAAAATTCAGCGGCCTGCTTTACGCTGATCAGAATCATTATGAATGTATCATGGAAATCTATCATGAAAAGGATATGATTTTTATTACAGAACAATAAAGAAAGAGGAATTGAATGAAAAAGACATTGTATTTAATGCGTCATGGACAGACTTTATTTAATCAGCAGCATAAAATTCAAGGATGGTGTGATTCTCCTTTGACAGAGCTGGGTATTCGGCAAGCAAAGGTTGCATCCCAATATTTCAAAGAAAGAAACATTGTCTTTGATCATGCTTATAGTTCATCATCGGAAAGAGCCTGCGAGACACTGGAAATTGTCACAGACAATCAAATGCCTTATACAAGACTGAAAGGGCTGAAGGAATGGAATTTCGGTGCCTATGAAGGGAAGGATGAGTTTTTAAATCCGCCGCTTCCGTATGGTGATTTCTTCTGTCAATGGGGCGGTGAAAGCGAAACAGAAGTTCGTCAGCGAGTGGCGCAGACCTTAGCCGAAATCATGACCAAGGAAGATCATCAAATCGTATTGGCTGTTTCTCATGGTGCTTCTTGTGCACAGTTTTATCGGGAATGGGAAAAATATGCCCAAGCCAAATGAAACGGAAGATTTTATAACTGCTGCATTTTGAAGTTTGAATATGAAAACGGTATTTTCACTTGTGTTGAGATCTATAATCCCAATGTTACCGATATTCATGAAAAATAAACTTGAAACAAAGCATAAATACTGGCAAATTCTAGCAATTACTCACAATTATTGCACTTCATGATGGGGAATGCTATAATGGAAGCACAAATGAAAGTGGTGAAAATGTGAAAAAGATATTAGTATTAATGATGACATTAATGATTTGCGGATGTACTGCAGCCCAAGAGCCTGCCAATGAACCAGCAGCTGCCTGCGGGGTAGATGAAACATGCGACACTGCACAATCAAGTGAATATGAAGAATTTATGAGCCAGGAGAATGTATTTGTCAAGATCAGTATGCAGGAAGCTATTGATTTATTTGAAAATAAAGAAACGGCTTTGATCTATTTTGGATATCCAAGCTGTCCATGGTGCATTGAAGCCTTGCCGATCATGAATGAAGTGGCTGAAAGTGTCGGCAAAGAAATATATTATGTCCAAACAAGAGACGAAGACAGAAATCTTCTTTACACTGATGAAGAAAAAGAAGCTATTTTAAGTTATGTCGGTGAATTTGAAGACAGAGATGACGAAGGCAATTTAGCTTTATTTGTTCCGTTGGTTGTTTCTGTGAAAGATGGTGTTGCCGTCAGCGGAAATGTAGGAACAGTTGACAGTCATGATGCTCATGAAAGACGTATGACTGAAGAAGAAACTCAACAGCTTAGAGAAATCTATCAGGAAATGTTCAAAGATTAAACGTAAGTACCTGGGCCAATGTCCAGGTGCTTTTTATATGCGTGCAATTCCAGAATTACAATACTTTATTTCTTATTTCAAATAAGTTATCATTATACCTGAAAGTAGAGGAAATAACATGTGGTTATATAATAGTGTATTTTATCAGATATATCCGTTTGGTTTCTGCAATGCTCCTTTCATCAATGATGAAATTGTGACACCGCGCATCAAACATGTGCTGGATTATGTAGAACATTTTAAGAAAATAGGAATCAATGCCGTTTATTTTTCACCGATTTTCTCCAGTGATCGTCATGGCTATGATACAAGAGATTATCTGAGATTGGATGAAAGATTAGGCTATAATGATGATTTTAAAGAAGTATGCCAAGTTCTGCATGAAAACAATATCAAGGTTGTGCTGGATGGTGTCTTCAATCATGTCGGCAGAGGCTTTTGGGCCTTCGAAGATGTTTTGATTCATCGTGAAAATTCACGTTACAAAGATTGGTTTCTCATTCATTTTGACGGCAATTCCAATTACAATGACGGTTTCTATTATGAAGGATGGGAAGGTCATTATGAACTGGTCAAACTGAATCTCAATAATGAAGAAGTAGTTAATTATTTATTGAATTGTATCCGCTGCTGGGTGGAATGGTTTGATATTGATGGTTTGCGATTGGACGTTGCTTATTCATTGCCGGAACATTTCATGAAGCGTCTGCGCAGCTATACAAGTACACTCAAAAATGATTTTGCCTTGATTGGAGAAGTACTGCATGGAGATTACAATCGCATCGTCAATGATGAAATGCTGCACAGCTGTACAAATTATGAATGTTACAAAGGCTTATATTCCAGCTTCAATGAAAAGAATATGTTTGAAATCTCTTATTCATTGAATCGTCAGTTTGGTCCGGATCCATGGACATTGTACAAAGGAAAACATTTGCTTTGTTTTGTGGATAATCATGATGTTACACGAGTGGCTTCTATCTTAAAAGATAAAAAACATTTGCCGTTGATTTATGGCTTGTTATTCAGTATGCCGGGAATTCCTTGCATTTACTATGGCAGTGAATGGGGAATTGAAGGTGAAAAGAAGAAAAACAGCGATGATGATCTGCGTCCTTATATCGATCAGCCTGTTTACAATGAGCTGTGCGAATGGATCTGCCGTTTATCGAAAATTCATCAGGAAAGTTCTGCTTTGATTGACGGAGGCTATCGCAATGTCATTGTCACAAATAAACAATTGGTCTTTGAAAGAAAAAGTGATGCAGAAACCATTCTTATCGCCATCAACTTGGATCAGGAAAGCTATACGATTCATCAATCTTTAGGCAATGAAGCCTTTGATCTGATCAGTCAGGAAAAAGTAAATCTGAATGCTCCGATTGAATTGAAACCATACAGCTGTGCTTATTGGAAGGTTCAATAATTATGGAAATTAAAAAAGTAAAAATCGAAACAGATTCTCAATTATCCAAGCTTACAAATCCTTTATTGGCTCATGTATTTACTTATCGCCATTTCAGTGAGTCGGAGGTAAAAGAATGGCTGAGTGAGCCTTGCTTATGTGATCCAAGAAGCATTCCATGTGTCAGAGAATGTGAAAAAATCTTATTGGAAATATTGGAAAAGAAAGAAAAAATCTTGATTTGCGGAGACTATGATGCAGATGGGATTTGTGCAACGGCCATCTTAATGAAGGCATTGAAGGCCAGCGGTTTTGAGGTTGGCTTCTATATTCCGGATCGCTTGTCAGAAGGTTATGGACTGCATGTTTCTACCGTTGAGAAAGCATATGCCAAAGGCTATCGCTATTTTATAACAGTGGACAATGGGGTCAAATCCACAGAAGCAATGAAGAAGATTCGTGAATTGAACTGTCATCTGATCTTGACCGATCATCATACTTATGATGAAAAAGATCTGGATGCCGATTGCTTTGTCCATCCTTTTCTGATGGAACAACCGCTTCAAAGCTTGAGCGGAGCAGGGGTTGCTTTACAGATTGCCCGTTTATTTCTTCCGGAAGATAAAGATATTGTGGCACTGGCAGCTGTGGCCGCAATTGCCGACTGCATGGATCTGAAAGGGGAAAACCGCAGTATTGTGAAACTAGGTCTTCGCTATCTGAATGAAGGCTGTATGATGCCTCTGCAGGTATTGAAGAATAAGCCGGAAGCACGATTTGATGAAACAGTGATCGGCTTTCAGATTGCACCGAAGCTGAATGGAACCGGGCGCATGGCTGATCTGGCTAAAGCAAACAATACAGTCCGATATCTGCTTTTAAAAGATATGAAGGCCATTCTAGATGGTGCCAGTCAGATCAATCGTGTCAATGATGCCCGCAAAGCGAAAACACAGGAAATGGAAAAGACAGCCAGAAACTTGATGAATGAACATAAGTTTCAGATCATTGCCGATGATTCCTTTCATGAAGGGGTTGTCGGACTGGTAGCCAGCCGTATTGCCAATGATACGTTTCTGCCGTGTGCTGTGCTTTCCGGCAATGAAGGATATTACAAAGGCAGCATCCGCAGTATCGAAGGATTGAATTTGATTGATTTTTTCAAAGATTTTGCTTATTTTGATGCCTTCGGCGGTCATGCGATGGCAGCCGGCATTACATTGAAAAAAGAATATTATGAGGATTTCTTGAATTATATTTATGCCAAGGAAGATGAAATTCAATCCGTGAATCCTTCCATTGAAATTCTGATTGTCAATGAAAAAGATCTTACCTTGAACAATGTACGCACCTTTTTAGCCAGCGGACCTTTTGGCAATGGCTTTGAGACGGTGACATTTGGATTGGAAAACGTCAAAATTGTTCGCTCTGTGATCATGCAGGAGAAGCATTGCAAATTGATCAGTGACAGCGGTATTGAAATCTTATTTTTCAATGCTAAGCCATCCTTGGAATATTTATCTCAGGTTCAGACAATCAATGTGTATGGCAGACTCTCTGTTTCTGAATTCAAAGGAGTATCTGCAGTTTCATTGATTGGGGAAGGGTTTTATTAAAAGTTGAATTATAACTTGAAAAAGAATATAATAATAAGGTAAATTGGAGGAATCTATATGAATTATAAAGATTATATTGCATCTATTGATAATTATCCTATTGAAGGTGTCATTTTCCGTGATATTACACCTTTGATGCAGAATGGCGAAGCATTTAAAAGTGCCTGTGATGAATTGACAGATTTTGCCAAAGAAGTAGGTGCAACTGTTGTCGTAGGTCCTGAATCACGCGGATTCATTTTCGGATGTCCAGTCGCTTCAAACTTAAGCATTGGTTTCATCCCTGTACGCAAACCAAATAAATTGCCAAGAAAAACAGTTTCTATCAAATATGATCTGGAATACGGCAGCAATGAACTGCATATGCACGCTGATTCCATTCACAAGGGAGATAAGGTTTTGATCATTGATGACTTGCTGGCAACCGGCGGTACTGTCGATGCAACTATCAAGCTTGTCGAAGGTATGGGCGGAGAAGTTGTCGGATGTGGCTTCTTGATTGAATTAACTGATTTAAAGGGCAGAGAATTATTAAAGAATTATCGAGTAAAAGCATTGATGAAATACTAAAAGGCGTAAGCCTTTTTTCGAATATCTGGAAGTGAGGTGGCTAAGATGGAAGACAAAAAAACAAATAAAACCTTTGACGATATCATGACAGAAGTAAAAAAATACATGGTTCGTGAAGAAAATCTGCAATTGATCACAAAGGCATATGAATATGCCAATGAAAAGCATAAGAATCAATTTCGCAAAAGCGGAGAACCTTATGTTGTTCATGTGCTCAATGTCGGTTATATTTTAGCCACATTGCGTTCCCAACCGCAGACGATTGCGGCAGGTTTATTGCATGATGTCATTGAAGATTGTGATGTCGATGTTGAGGAATTCAAACAATTGTTCGGAGAAGAAATATTGACTTTGGTTGAAGGAGTTACCAAGATCGGCAACATCAAATTCAAGGATGAAAAAGAATACCAGGCTGAAAATCACCGTAAGATCTTTATTGCGATGGCCAAGGATGTCCGAGTCATCCTGATCAAATTAGTGGATCGCCTGCATAACATGCGTACACTGAATTTTATGCCGGAAGAAAAACAGCAGCGTATTGCCGCTGAGACACTGGAAGTTTATGCACCGATTGCCCATCGTTTGGGGATCAGTGAAATCAAAAACGAGCTGGAAGATTTAAGCTTCATGTATTTGAATCGTGAGAAATATTATGAAATTGCTCATCTTGTTCAGCAAAGAAAAGCAGAAAGAGATTCACAGGTCAAAGAAATGATCAATGAAATTTCTGTATTATTGAATGAACATCATATCAAATTCAGAATTTTCGGCAGAAGCAAGCATTTGTACAGCATTTATAAAAAAATGGTCAATAAAGGCAAACGCTTTGAAGAAATTTTGGATTTATTAGCGATTCGTATTGTCTGCGATTCTGTTCCGGCCTGTTATGAAATATTAGGATATATTCATGCTACCTATCGTCCGATTCCGGGCCGTTTCAAAGATTATATCGCTATGCCGAAAGTGAATATGTATCAATCCCTGCATACAACCATCGTAGCGGATGAAGGACATATTTTTGAAGTTCAGATTCGTACCGAAGAAATGGATGAAATTGCAGAACAAGGGATTGCAGCTCACTGGGCATATAAAGAAAATATTCATATCAGTCAGGAAAAACAGCAGAAAGAAATTGAAGAACGTTTGACTTGGCTGAAAGAATTTTCTATCATGACCGGTGAAGATGGGGTCAGCGATGATGCCAAGGAATACATGAATCTGCTTCAGAAAGATATTTTTGAAGCCAATGTCTATGTCATGTCTCCGAAAGGACGTGTCATTGCCTTGCCGAATGGTTCAACGCCGATCGATTTTGCATATCGTATCCATACAGAAGTCGGACATAAAATGGTCGGAGCTACTGTCAATGGCGGCATTGTGCCATTGAATACAGTATTGAAGACCGGTGATGTGGTTTCTATTCGTACATCCAATCAATCACCGGGACCAAGTGAAGACTGGCTGAAAATTGTCAAGAGCACACATGCCCGCAACAAGATTCGTTCTTTCTTCCAGAAGCAGGAAAGCGAGAAGAAATCAGCGGATATTGAAAAAGGCAAAGAAATGCTGAATGAGGAATTGAAGAAACGCAATTTAGATCCATCAGAATACATGGAAAAAAATCGTATTTCCAATGTTGTCGGTCAATTGACTTATCCGACTGCCAATGACATGTATTATGCCATTGCTTCCAAATCGTTATCCTGTGCGACGGTCATTGAAAAACTCATGAATCATACACCGGCAAAAAGCTTGGGCAATGATGATCTGGTCAAAATGTTCAATCGACAGGAAAACTCTCGCAAACGTCATACCTCAAAAGCAGGTGTCAGTGTCAGCGGGATCGATACAATGAAAGTATCTTTGGCAGCTTGCTGCAATCCTGTACCGGGCGATGATATTGTCGGTTATATTACCAAAGGACAGGGTGTTAAGGTCCATCGCAAAGACTGTCCGAATATCATGCATGAAAAGTCACGTTTGATTGAAGTGCATTGGGACGAGAATCTTGAAAATCGAGAATATGAAGTGAAGCTGCTGATCAAATCGGCGGATCGAAGCTTCTTATTAAGTGATATTGTAACCGTTGTATCACAAAATAAGGTTGGTTTAAGTCATGTTGATTCGAAAGTCAATGATGATAAGGTAACTGCAACCACAAAATTAAATGTTATTGTGAAAAATGCTGAGCATCTGCGGACGTTAATTGCCAATCTGCGCAAGATCAACAGCGTCAATAGTGTTGAAAGAGTGATTCAGTAAATCCATTCTGGTTGACGAAATACTCTTGATTTCAGGCATTTTCAATGCTATACTACTAGTAATCTTAAGAAGTAGAGGTTTGCTTGTGAAATCTTGAAGAGAGGAAGTGGCTGGTGAAAACTTCCAGAGGAAACAGGCAATAGACACTATGGAGGAGTCATTTGAAAAGAATGACCGGCGACTCACCGTTATGAGCAAGTGCACTGATTTTCAGTGAACTAAGGTGGTACCACGTTATAAGCGTCCTTAGAGGATGCTTTTTTTATTTGTAAGGAGGGAAATGAATGAATAAATATCAGATGCCGAGAGGAACTCAGGATATCCTGCCGAATGAATCTCGCAAATGGCAGGCTATGGAAGAATTATTCCGCCAATTTGCCTATGTTTATAATTATCAGGAAATCCGCACACCGATTTTTGAACACACCGAAGTATTCAAGCGCGGCAATGATTCCAGCGACATGGTCAATAAAGAAATGTATACTTTTACTGACAATGGAAATCGTTCTCTGACACTGCGTCCGGAAGGAACTGCAGGCGTTGTGCGCAGCTTTGTGGAAAATAAGATGTATGGTTATCCGGATCTGCCTGTCAAGATGTATTACATGGGTCCAATGTGCCGCTATGAGCGTCCTCAGAAGGGCCGTCAGCGAATCTTCCATCAATTCGGTATTGAAGTCATCGGCGCAAAAAATCCATATTTGGATGTCGAAACAATTGCATTGGGATGGTCCATTCTCAACGCATTGGGCTTAAGCAATCTGAAGGTTCACTTAAATACTTTAGGTGATGATGAATCCAGAAATGCTTACCGTGAAGCTTTGAAAAAACACTTTGCTTCAGATATCAATCAGATGTGTGCCGATTGCCAGCGAAGATATGAACAAAATCCATTGCGTATTTTGGACTGCAAGGTGGATGTTGATCATCCGGCCATGAAAACAGCACCAAAAATGAGTGACTATTTAAATGAAGAAAGTCAAAAATATTTTGAAGCTGTCAAAGCCGGACTGGATGCACTGCAGATTCCTTATGTTGTCGATGACCGTTTGGTCCGCGGATTGGATTATTATACCCACACTGTATTTGAGATCATCTCTGAAAATCTGAATACGACTGTTTTGGCGGGCGGCAGATATGACGGTATGGTTGAATACTTTGAAGGACCTCAAATGTCCGGAATGGGCTGGGCCTTGGGAATGGAAAGAATCCTTTTGGCCTGTGAAGCTGAAGGCATTGAATTAGGTGAAGATGACGGACTGGATGCTTATGTATTATGTCTGTCAGACAAAGTGCAGAAAGAAGCTTTCACGATCACAACTGAGCTGAGAAGCAACGGTTATCGCTGTGAGACAGATTATCTGGGCCGTTCTTTTAAAGCACAGTTCAAAACTGTTGAAAGAATGAATGCAAAAGTAGCTGTTTTAGTCGGTGAAAAAGATATCGAAAATCACACAGTTACTTTAAAGAAAATTGATACACAGGAACAATTTGTTGTGTCCTTGAATCAAGTCGTTGAAAAAATGGATGAATTATTCCCAAGTGAAGAAGAACATGAATGTCATTGTGCAGATGGGGAGTGCACATGTAAGAAGGAGCATTAAAATGAGAAAGACACATAACTGCGGTGAGCTGAGACTTGCCGATGTAAATAAAAAAGTAATTTTGCAGGGATGGGTAGCCAAAAGAAGAAATTTCGGAGCACTTGTCTTCATTGATTTAAGAGACCGCGGCGGCATTACCCAATGTATCTTTGATGAAAATATTTCTGATCAGATTGTCAATGTCCGCAATGAATATGTATTGGAAGTTGTCGGAGAAGTTGTGGAAAGAAAAGACAAAAATCCAAAAATGGCTACCGGTGATATTGAAATCAAGGTAGAAGAAGTAAAGATCATCAATTCTGCAGAAACAACACCGATGATCATCGCCAAAGAAACTGATGCATTGGAAGACACACGCTTAAAATATCGTTATTTGGATCTAAGAAGAGAAAATCTACAGAGCAATTTGATCTTACGTCATAAAGTTGCTCTTCTGACAAGAAACTATTTGTCTGATTTGGGATTCATTGAAGTGGAAACACCGATTTTATGCCGTTCAACACCAGAGGGAGCTCGTGACTATCTGGTTCCTTCACGTATCAGCAAAGGAGAATTCTACGCATTGCCGCAATCTCCTCAGATCTACAAACAGCTTTTGATGATCGGCGGCATGGAAAAATACTTCCAGATTGCCAGATGCTTCCGTGATGAAGACTTACGTGCTGACAGACAGCCGGAATTCACTCAGATCGATATTGAAATGTCTTTTGTTGAGGAAGAAGATGTATGGGGTGTTGTCGAAGGCTTGATGCAGAAAATCTTCAAGGAAGTAAAGGGAATTGAATTAGGTTCATTTGAGCGTCTGACTTACAACACATGCATGGAACAATATGGTTCTGATAAACCGGATACTCGTTTTGAAATGAAATTAAATAATGTATCTGATATCTTTGCACAAACATCTTTTGAAATCTTCAAAAATATTTTAGCTAGCAAAGGCCAGGTCAATGCAATTGTAGCCAAAAATGCGGCTGATAAATTCTCCCGCAAAGATTTGGATAAACTGCAGGAATTTGTTAAAGTATACGGCGCCAAAGCTTTGTCATATCTGAAGTATGCCAACAATGAATTCAGCGGCAGTGTTGTGAAAGTGTTATCTGATGAAGAAAAAAATGCCCTGAAAGAAAGACTAGGCATTGAAGAAAACGATTTGATCTTAATGGTCGCAGATAAGAAGAAAGTATCTCAGACTGCTTTAGGCGCACTGCGTTTAAAATTAGGTAAGGAACTTAATTTAATTGATGAAAGCAAATATAACTTCTTATGGGTAACCAATTTCCCAATGTTTGAATATGTGGAAGAAGAAGATCGCTATGTTGCAGCGCATCACCCATTTACATCACCAAATTTGGAAGATGTAGATAAAATGTTTACAGATCCTGAAAATTGTTATTCAAGAGCTTATGACCTTGTGTTAAACGGTTATGAATTATTAAGCGGTTCAATCCGTATTCACGATCAGGAACTGCAGGAAAAAGTATTTGAAGCAATTGGATTGACACAAGAACAAGCCAAAGCCAAATTCGGTTTCTTCTTGGATGCCTTCAAATACGGAACACCTCCTCATGGCGGGGTAGGAATCGGTTTGGAACGATTGATCATGATCTTAGCCGGTACCGACAATATCCGTGATGTTGTCGCTTTCCCAAAAACAGCCAGTGCCAGTGATTTAATGAGTGATGCTCCTTCTACAGTAGATGAAGCACAGCTCAATGAATTAGCTCTTGCAATCAAAAAATAGCTGAACAATAAAACGTCCAAGCATCGTTGCTTCGGACGTTTTATTATTTTATTGCTTTTTGATCCACAATCGAAATAAGCAGAAACCGCTTATGCAAAATACAGCTCCTATTAGATATGCATAGTTCAAAGAAAGTTCTGCCGCACCGCCGAAAAGAGACTGTGTGGCAATACTGCAGAAATTCATGACCATGGCATAAAAGGAAAGCATGCTGGCTCTTGAAGCGGTCTGAACACTTTCGTTTTCATAGGTATTCAAAAGCGGATAATAAAAGCTTTCACAGATGCATAATAAGGCCAATAGCAAAATAGAAACAATAGCAGATTGGGTAAAAATCAGTCCCAAACAGGCCAAAGCACTGATGATATATAAACTCATGCCCAATCGATGAGGCTGAATGAGCTTTGTCAGTTTGCCGCTGGTTCCGCAGATCAGACTGCAGAGCTGCAGCAGCATAAAGATCACGCCATAATAACTGACTGGAATCTGTACACGCATATATTGCAGCTGTGAATAGAAAACGGAGAGTGTATGCGTAGTTTCCACAAGCAAGCTTGATCCGATCAGCAGCAATAAAATAGATTTATTTTTGATAAAATTTTTGAATACAGAGAAAACGGACGGATTTTTCTCATCGTGCTGGATATCCTTCAGAAAGAAAGTAAAAAAGAAGGCCAATAAATAGGCAAAGGCAGTAAAGAAAGCTGCCATTTCAAAGTTATCACTGAAGAATAAAGAAAAACTAAGAGAGGCAATGACCATGCCCGCAGTGCCCATCATTTGATAGATACCGAATACATGAGCAGATTCTTCTTTGTCAATGGACAAATAAAGCAATGAAACATCACATCCTGATAATCCGGCATTGACAAATGCCAGTAAGATTCTTTCTGTCAAAAATCCAATAAAACCATAAGCCTTCCAGAAAATAAGCTTAGACAGAAAGAATAAGAAATTACAGATAATCATTGTTTTCTTGTATCCAATGCGATCACAGATCATTCCCAAAGGAATTTCAAATAGGATCATACAAAAAGCAAAAATGCTTTCAATCACTCCCATTTCAGCTAAACTTAAGCCATGATTCAAACGATAAAGGGAAGCAATTGAACTATAAAAAACAAGTCCCTGCAGAAAAGCAAGGACATAAAAAATATTCTTATTATGATTTTTCATGTTGTTCACCTTTCCAATTTCCATGCTAAAAAAACTTGATTCAAGTTCGTATTTATTAACATGTTAATGTAGAGGCGCATGCAACATGTGCGGGTCACTTCCTTTTTACTTTTTTAGTATAATACAAAAATAGTGGCTGTCAATATATAGACAGTCATTTATATCATGAATTACCATAAAATACAAGAGTATACTTTATCTTTGTTTGTAATATAATAAGAATGTCCAGAAGGTATAAATTTTTCCTCAGAGTTGAGATAAGGGAGTCCGGACGTTGTGCTTTGGTGTCGAAGACCTGTTACGAGCAGGGATCCTAAAAATTCACACAGGACACCCACCTGTATTTACAGGGGAAAGTCTCTCCTTCTGGGTAGCGAGCAGCAATGCTCGCTTTTTTCTTATGGTTCATTCAAAACATGCACACTTTTATGTAAAAACTAAAATTCAGATTCATTCAAACATGTTTATGGACTGATAAAATAATTATGAAAGAAAAGTAGACATATTGTTTATGTAATGATTGATTTTTCTTTGTAAAGTGTTACAATAATCGCTGTATCTTAGGGGGTTTTTATGGCAAAAAAACATTATCAGATTAATATGACAGAAGGAGATCTGATGTCAAAAATTCTGCTTTTTTCTTTACCTTTGATGGCGAGCAGTTTATTGCAGCTGTTATTTAATGCAGCTGATATCATCGTTGTAGGAAAATTTGCAGGGCATCAGTCTTTAGCTGCTGTCAGTTCGACATCTTCACTGATTAACTTGATCGTTAATATCTTTATCGGGCTTTCTGTCGGAACCAATGTTTTGGTGGCTCGTTTTATCGGTGCAAATCAATATGACGATATTTCAAAAACAGTGCATACTTCTATCTATATCAGTATTGTAGGAGGAATTCTGCTGACAATTTTTGGTTTATTTATGGCAAAGCCATTGCTTGAACTGATGAACACACCGGCAGATGTTATTGATTTGGCAGCCTTGTATCTGCGTATCTATTTCTTAGGAATGGTCGCTCAGCTGATTTATAACTATGGGGCAGCAATCCTGCGTGCCAAAGGAGATACCAAACGTCCATTGTATTTCTTATTTATCGCTGGGGTTGTCAATGTTATCCTGAATTTGATCTTAGTTATCGTATTCCATCTGGATGTTGCCGGGGTCGCAATCGCTACCGTCATTTCACAGATCATTTCAGCGGTCTTTATCTTCTATTGCCTGATGGGTGAATCTGATGCAATGCGTCTTCACGTCAAACAAATTCGTTTGGACAAAGAAAAATTCCTGCAGATCTTGGAAATTGGATTGCCGGCTGGAATTCAGGGAAGTATTTTCTCTATTTCCAATGTATTGATTCAAACATCTGTCAACTCATTTGGATCTACGATCATGGCAGGAAATGGTGCAGCTGCCAATATTGAAGGTTTTGTTTATGCAGGGATGAATGCCTTCTATCAATCCTGTCTGACCTTTACCGGACAAAATTACGGGGCGAAGAAATTAGATCGTATTCTTAAAACATTGGGATCCTGTCTCTTCTTGGTTACTGTAACAGGTTTAGTATTAGGGGTAGGAGCTTGGTTCTTCGGTGATATTCTCTTATCGATTTATGCCAGTGAACAGGCGGTCATTGAAGCTGGTTTGATTCGTTTATTCTATGTATCCATGCCTTATTTCTTATGCGGTATCATGGATGTCATGGTCGGAAGCTTAAGAGGATTGGGTTACTCCATTGTTCCGATGATCGTTTCATTGATTGGTGCCTGCGGATTGCGTATCTTATGGCTGGTAACAGTTTTCCCAATGTACAATACCATTGATTCCATTTATATTTCTTATCCAGTCAGCTGGACGATTACAGCACTGGTTCATATTATTACATTCTTGATCATCATTCCAAGAGTAAAAAGAAAATGCATGGCTTAAAAAGAATGGCACACGCCATTCTTTATTTTTGGGTAAGGATCACACAATCATCTTTCATCAATCGTAAATTTCCATTGGGAAGAAGCATCTCATTTTTTCGTTTTATGCCACAAACGCACCAATTCTTCATTGGACAGCATTTGAATAAAGTTCTTTTCAGCTATCGGATAGACTGCATAAAGATCCTCAATGATTTTCTTTACTCTTGCACGTTCACTGTTTTTATCATTGGGACATGTATTAGCAAGAATCGGCAGATTCAGCTGCGAAGCACACGTTTGAATTTCTTTTTCATCGACATAGATCATAGGACGAATCAGCTGCAATTGACTTTTAGATAATTCAATCTTTGGTTCAAATACAGCAATTCTTCCGCCGAAGATCATATTCATAAATAATGTCTCAACGGCATCATTGCTGTTATGACCATAAGCTATTTTATTGCAGTTATACTTGATTGCTGCTGCACTCATACAGGCCTTTTTATACTTTGAACAGCGAGAGCATGATAATTTGTTATTCTTTTCGTATTTTCTTAATGTTTCCGCAATCAAAGTATCTTCTTCCTGATATTCAATTTCATGATCAATGCAGTAAGCTTGAATCTGAGCTGTTTCCATATTGTCAAATCCCATTTTCAAATGAATGGCGACAATTTCAAAGGGAATAGCATAATACTTTTGAAGTCTGGACAAAGCCGTCAGCAATACCATGGAATCTTTGCCGCCGGATAATCCGACTGCAATACGGTCATTGGGCTCAATCAGCTGAAAATCTTGATCTGCTTTTTGTATGGATTGAATAATTTTGTCTATTTTCATGCATCTATTATAAACAACGCTGGTTATCAAAACAAGTCTGTGCTACAATATTACAGGTGATTTTATGGATGGCCTATTACTTATCAATAAACCCAGCGGATTAACTTCGCATGATATCGTCTTTCGTCTGCGCAAGATCCTGCAGACCAAAAAAATCGGACATACCGGAACTTTGGACCCGAATGCTACGGGTGTTTTAGTTGTGCTTGTCGGGAGAGCAACGAAAATATTGCCTTATCTTGAAAACAGTGATAAAGTTTATCGGGCACAGATGAAATTGGGTGTTATGACAGATACGGAAGACATTTGGGGCAAGATCACAGCAGAAAGAGAAATTGTGCCGATCGATGATTTTGATGCTTTATGTCAAAGCTTTGTCGGTAAACAAATGCAGGTGCCTCCGATGATTTCTTCCATCAAGGTCAACGGCAAAAAACTTTATGAATATGCCCGAAACAATGAATACGTAGAAAGAAAAGCAAGGCCGATTGAAATTTATTCCATTGAAACAATGGATGAATTCAGTTTCCGTGTACATTGCTCCAGCGGCACCTATGTCCGCTCCTTATGCCGTGACATCGCAGATAAAAGCGGAAACTTAGGCATCATGAGTTCACTGGTCAGAGAACAAGTCGGCAAATTTGAATTGAGCCAATGTCAAACTTTAGAAGAAATTGAAGAAAAGGGGGCTCATCTATATTCAATCAGTGAAGCACTTGCTCATTTGCCGCGAATTGATTTAGAAGATGATTTTGATGTCAAATGCGGGAAACATCTGCGTTTTGATACAGATGCAGATCGTATTGTATTATATTATGAAAATCAGGCAATGGCTGTGTATGAACGCCATCATGGAAATGTCTTTGCCTGTGCGAGAGGTTTATGGTCATGAAAGTTAGAAGAGTTGAATTAGGAAAAATAGAAAAAAGCAAAGAAAAACTCAGTGCCTGCATCGGTTATTTTGACGGAATGCATTTAGGGCATATGCAGCTAGTGAGAAAAGCAAAAGAAATCGCTGAACTCAAAAACATTCATTCTGCCTTGATTACCTTTGATCCTGATCCTTGGGTCATTTTAAAAGGAATGAAGGATGTCGCTCATATTACATCAATGGAAGAGCGCATTGAGATCGGCCGTATGTGCGAACTGGATGAATGGATCATCGTTGAATTTACAAAGGAGCTCAGTCAGCTGTCTTATCAGGAGTTTGAAGAGAAGATTCTGCAGGCACTCAATATTGATACATTGGTCTGCGGTTTTGACTATCACTATGGTCACAAGGGCAGCGGCAGCATTGAAACATTGAAGCAGCAGCATCATTTTGATGTGGAAGTAGTCAGTGAATATACGTATCAGGATGAAAAGGTCAGCTCAACGCGTATTCAAAACTGCATTGAAGAAGGAAATATGAGCATTCTTCCTCATCTTTTGGGACGTCCTTATACCATCAGCGGTGTTGTTGTCAAAGGCAATCAAAAAGGTAGGGAATATGGCTATCCTACCGCCAATGTCATGCCTTTATATCAGTCACTGCTGCCGAAAAGAGGCGTTTATATCGGATATACACTGGTGCATGGCCGCAATTACAAATCCATGATCAATATCGGTCATAATCCAACCTTTAATTATCGTCAGAATATTTCTATTGAATCTTATTGTATCGGATTAGATGAAGATATTTATGATGAAGTGGTGACCTTGACATTTATTGAAAAGATCCGTGATGAAGAAAAATTTGCATCAAAGGAATTATTGCTGGAACAATTGAACAAAGATGTAGAAAAAGCAAAAGCATTGAAATAGCATAACGGTCTTCTTGATTTCATAGAATGAAATGCAAGGAGGTTTTTTATGAACAGACAGGCTGTAGCTTTTCTGTCAATGTTTACTTTGATACTGATGCTTTCAATTTACTATGTTTCTTTGGAAAGTGATCCTGTCACCGTAAATTCTTCAAATAATGATGTCAATAGTGTCATTGCTTTGATGCAGGAAAAAATTTCAGACAGCAAAAATGAAGAAATTCAGAAGCAGAAAGAAATTCTTGGCTCAAATGAACAAGATGAACAGAAAAATCAAGCAATGGAAACAATCGCTCAGTTAGAAGAAGATCAGAAAAAGGAAAAGGAAATTATTCAGACATTGCAGGAATTGAATTTGAAGAGTGTTGTAGAAATCAAAGAATCAATCATTCAGATTACCATTTATGAGCAAAGTGAAAATGAAGAATTAGCAACACAGATATTAAATTTGGTTTATCCGTTTATGGATGAGAATTATTCAATGGAATTATCTTTTAGTTGAAAGTAAACCATCATTTAAGGTATAATAAACATAGAAGGTGATAAATATGGCACAGGAATATGTTTTAAGCAAAGATAAAAGTGAACTTGGCAGTATTGCCATCAATAAAAAAGTGTTTGAATTGATTGCACAGATTGAAGTGGAAGAAGAAGCACCAAATGTGATTCCAGACAGTTCTAGATTCAAGAATGCAGTCAACTGCAAGATTACAAATGACCAGCTTATCATCACAGTTGATGTAAAAGTATCTTACAGCAAAAATGTCAATGATGTATGTGCTCGTCTTCAAAACCGCATCGTTGATTCAATCAAGCACATGAGCGGCTATGATGTTGATCAAGTTGATATCAAAGTAACGGGATTTATTTTCAATTAAGCACCCTGCAGGGTGTTTTCTTTATCGAAAGTATGATAAAATAAGTGCGATAATAGGGAGGCCTACAATGACAAGACATACATTAAGAGAAATGGCAATGACTTGCCTTTATCAATATTTTTTATTACACAAAGATATTCGTGAAATTGTTTACGACAACAGCGGCAATAGCATTGATCCTTTTTTGTATACTGTAACGATTGATGCGGTTGCCAATGAAAAGTATTATATAGCCAAAATCAATGATACATTGACAGATGACTGGGAATTTGACCGCTTAGGTGCAGTAGAAAAGGCGATTTTATTTATGGCGGCAGCAGAGCTTGATTTTGAGACTGCACAGAAAGCCATCATTATTGATGAGGCTGTGACTTTGGCCAAAAAATATTGTGATGAAGAAACTTATAAGCTAGTGAATGGAGTATTGGATCGTCTATGAACCGTCAGCTCTGGAGCGTCAGTGCTCTGGTCAGATATTTAAAGAGCGAGATAGATGGAAATGCCATCTTAAATCATGTCTTGGTCAAGGGGGAGATATCTAATTTTACTGCTCATCGATCCGGACATTATTATTTCACGCTGAAAGATGCATCCAGCCGCATGAGTTGCATTATGTTTGCTTCCTATACGCATAAAGTGCGCTTTCCGATCAAGGAAGGATGCAAGGTCATTGCGGCAGCTAAAGTCAGCCTATATGAAGCTGGCGGGGCACTGCAGCTATATGTCATGGATATGCAGCTGGATGGTCTGGGTGATCTTTATCTTCAGTTAGAAGAAACCAAAAAGAAATTATATGCCGAAGGATTATTTGATGAAAGCCGCAAAAAGCCTTTGCCGGCCTATCCAAGTGATATTGCATTTCTTTCAGCTAAAGAAGGGGCGGCTACACAAGATGTACTGACCACTTTAAAAAGAAGATGGCCATTGGCTCGTGTTACCTTTTATCCGACAACAGTGCAGGGAGCAGGGGCGGATGCAGAAATTATCAAAACATTGCAGAAAGCAGATGCAATGCATCATGATGTTATTTTGGTTGTCCGTGGCGGCGGATCCATTGAAGATCTTTGGTGTTTTAATTCAGAAGCATTGGCTCGCTGTGTCAGCCAATGTATTACACCCATTGTCAGCGGTGTCGGACATGAGACAGATACGACATTGATTGATTATGTCTCTGATAAACGAGCACCTACACCGACTGCAGCAGCTGAATTGGTCACTCCTCAGATCAATGAAGTGATCCAGCAGCTCAATACAATGAAAAAACGAATGGAACAAGCTTTGAATACCCGTATTCGTTCCGAAAAGATGCGATTGGACAGAATCAAAGCTCATCACTGGATTACCGATCCTCTCAGTTATATATTGAGTGATGTCATGCAGCTGGATATTCAAAGAGAAAAATTACTGCATTTTTATGATACGGTGAAAAAAGAGGAGATGCAGCTGATGCATTTTCAAAAACAGCTGAGTGCATTGGCATTGTCAATTTATGATAAAAATCAAGCAGATATTGCACAGTCAAAACAATTGCTGGAAACACAGATGCAATATGTTTTTCATTTTGCAAGAAAGCAGTTAAGCCATCAGGCATTGCTGCTGGATGCTTTTTCACCGCTGAAAATATTATCCAGAGGCTATACACTAAGTTTTGCTGATGAGCATTTGATCAAAAGCGTAGAGGAAGTATCCGTTGGTTCAATCTTAACGACACAGGTAAGTGACGGACGAATCACTTCACAAATATTATCAAAGGAGAAAGATGATGGAACAGGAAAAAACATTTAAACAATCCATGAATCGCATTGAGGAAATAATCAGTCTTTTAGAGAAAAATGAAATTGAATTAGAAGAAGCTATTGCTGTTTTTGAAGAGGGATTGAAATTAGTCAATTCATGTGATCAACAGCTCAAAGGCTTTGAAGAAAAGATCAATCAGCTGATGAATGATTACAATGGAGAAGAACATGAATGATTTTGAGAATGCATTGACACATTGTCTGGATTCATTGATGGATTCAAAAGTCAAAGATGCGATGCTTTATTCTTTATGTGCCGGCGGAAAGCGTATTCGTCCGCAGCTGCTTTTTTCTGTTTTAAGAGCTTATGGATGCGATGAAAAAATCGGATACAAAGCGGCTATAGGCATTGAAATGATTCATACTTACTCTTTGATTCATGATGATCTGCCCTGCATGGACAATGATGATCTGCGAAGGGGCAAGCCTACCTGTCATATTCAATTTGATGAAGCTACAGCTATGCTGGCAGGAGATGCCTTGTTGACGCAAGCCTTTTTGATGGCTGCTTCTGCTTGTGAGGATGCTTCCATCAATCTTCAGCTTGTCGCATTATTTGCGAAGATGAGCGGTGCTGATGGCATGATTTATGGACAGATCTGTGATCTGCAGAATCAAGACAATCCAAATGCGACAATGGAAAGCTGTCTGCATACCGATCATTATAAAACAGGCTGTTTATTGACACTTCCTTTGCTTTGCGGAGCTCTGTTGAGTCATCATGAAACAGATCTGCCGATCTGGGAAAAAATCGGTTATCTGTTAGGAGAAGCTTTCCAGATACAAGATGATATTCTCGATATTGAAAGCAATGAAGAAACGATGGGCAAAAGCCTAAGTGATATTCAGAACAACAAAGTTACGTATGTCTCATTATTGGGCATTGATCAGGCAAAAAAAAGAGTTGAAGATCTTTTTGAGAAAATGAATGCTGAAATCAATAAAATTGATATAGATCAACAAATAATCAATGAATTAATGAATAAGATATATAACAGAAAGCATTAGGTGATTGAATGAAAATTAGTGAAATTCATGGTCCAGAAGATATCAAAGAAGCTTCCATTCAAGAACTGGAAGAGCTGGCTCAGGAAATCCGTACATTTTTAATACAGAACATTGCACGTACCGGCGGGCATCTTTCAAGCAACCTAGGTATTGTTGAATTGACGATTGCCGTACATAAAGTTTTTGATTCACCGACAGATCGTATTTTATTTGATGTCGGTCACCAAAGCTATGTTCATAAAATTCTGACCGGCAGAGCAGATAAATTCTATTCATTGCGTCAGTTAAACGGTATTTCCGGATTTCAGAAAAAATGTGAGAGTGAACATGATGTTTGGGAAGCCGGACATTCATCTACAGCTTTATCTGCGGCCTTGGGCTTCTGCATTGCCCGTGATCTGAACCATGAGCATTATCAGGTTGTTCCGATTGTCGGTGATGCCTCCATTGTCAGCGGTATTTCTTTGGAAGCCTTGAATACAATTGGAATGAAACAGCCCAATATGGTCATTATATTAAACGACAATGATATGTCGATTTCTAAAAATGTCGGAGCTTTAAGCGAAACATTTACGAAATTAAGAACTTCTAAGCCGTATAACTCTTTGAAAAGCGGTCTTTCAGATTTATTGAATAATAATGATGCAGGAAAGAACATGCTGCATAAATTGAAAGATGTCAAAGATTCTTTGAAAAAAAGTGTCGTTGAATCTTCTTTCTTCGGTGATTTCGGCTTGGATTATATCGGTCCGGTCAATGGACATGATCTGAAAGCATTGATTCAGACCTTGGAAATTGCTAAAAATCATCATGGTCCGATTGTTGTGCATGTGTGTACAATCAAAGGCAAAGGCTATAGCTTTGCAGAAAATGACAAGAGCGGGAAATGGCACGGCATTGGGCCTTTCAATATTCGTACAGGTGAAACCTTATCGCAGTTAGATGAAAATACATTATCTTGGAGTGAAGCAATTGCCCAGATCTTATATGATATTGCCAAGACAAACAAAGATGTAGTGACGATTACACCAGCCATGACATCCGGAAGCAAGCTTGAAAAAATTGCGGCAGCATTCCCAAATCGATTTATTGACTGCGGAATTGCAGAAGATCATGCAGCTGTACTGGCAGCTGGATTAGCCAGTGAAGGCAAACGTCCGTTTCTTTCTATCTATTCCAGTTTTCTGCAGCGCGCCTATGATCCGATCAATCATGATATTGCCCGTATGAATCTGCCGGTAGTCATTGCGATTGATCGAGCCGGTTTGGTCGGCGAAGATGGTCCGACTCATCACGGGGTTTTTGACATCCAGCTTTTACGCGCATTGCCGAATGTGATTTTGGCACAGCCTTCTACTTATGAAGAGGCTGTTGATCTGATGCATCTGGCATTTTCATTGAATCAGCCTTTTGCTCTTCGTTATCCGCGCGGCAATGTGACCATCAGTGATCATCAGCCTGAAAAGATTGCAGTCGGCAGCTGGACTTATAAAACAATCGGTTCACAGCCAAAATGCATCATTATTGCTTATGGCAATGAGGTAGAAGCTATCAAACAGAAAGCTAAAGCCAATGAATTTGATATGATTGTTGTGAATGCACGTTTCTTTAAGCCGTTAGATACTGCCTGCATTCAAAAAATTGCCCAGCAGAAGCTGCCGGTATATGTTCATGAAACAGATATGCTGGCCGGCGGTTTAAGCAGTGCAATTCTTGAATATTGCAATGATGCAGACATTGATCTGAAGCTTCATCGTATCGGTATCGGCGATCATTATGTTCATCATGGATCTGTTTCAGCTCTTCGCAAGCTTGAAGGATTGGATCTTAATAGCTTATTTGATCAAATAGAGGAATTCTATCATGCGCATTGATGTATATTTAACCGCGCACAAGCTGACAGAAAGCCGCTCTCAGGCACAAGATGCCATCAAAGAGGGAAGAGTCAGCGTGAACCAAAAAATCATTACTAAGCCCTCTTATGAGGTCAGTGAAACAGATGTCATAGAGCTCAAACAAGCAGAACTTACTTTTGCTTCCAGAGCCGGATTTAAGCTTTATCATGCTCTGCATCAATTTCACATTGACCTGCAGGACAAAGTAGTATTGGATGTAGGTGCTTCCAGCGGCGGCTTCAGCGATGTCTGCCTACAGGAAGGAGCCAAAAAAATCTATGCCGTCGATGTCGGGCATGATCAGCTCATTCCATCGTTAAGAAATCATCCCAAAGTCATCAATTGGGAAAACACCAATGCCTTAAATCTTAAAAAAGAAGACTTTGAAGAAGCGATTGATTTTTTATGCATGGATGTTTCCTTTGTTTCCATCAAATCCATCCTGCCTCATCTGTTGGATATTACATCACAGAATTGTGAATATGTTGTACTGATCAAACCGCAGTTTGAAGCAGGGAAAAAGGATATCGGCAAGAACGGCATTGTCAAAGATGAAAAAGTACACATTCGTGTTTTAAACGAGATCATTGATTTTGTCAAAGCTCTGCATTGCGGTATCCTGCACTTAAGTGCCAGTGAATTAGCGGGAAGAGATGGCAATCAGGAATATCTCATTCATTTTAATCGAAATGAAAATCTCAAAGTGTTCAATACAACACAAATTGTTAAAAAAAGCAAACAAAAATAAAAGATGCAGATTCATGATCGTCTGCATCTTTTTCCTTACTCAATCCACATATTCTCTAAATAATCAATGACATCTTCCAATGTATTCGCTGCTGCCAGCGTTTTATCCAAAAAAGATTGTGCCGGCTTTTTCATATCCGGAATACATATCACAGGTATTTGTGCCTGCCACGCAGCTAAGATCCCATTTTCACTATCTTCCAGAACGATTGCTTCATCATGGGCTATGTCTAATTTCTCACAAGCCTTCAAAAATACTTCTGGATCCGGCTTGCTTCTTTGAACATCTTCACTGAAAACAAAAGCATCAAAGAATTGATGAATCTCATGCTTCTGTAAAATATCCATCGCTCTATCTTTGGTGCTGGAAGTGGCTAAAGCTGCTTTCAGCCCTTTGTTTTTCAAATAAGTCAATAATTGGTTCGCCCCTTGCTTCAGCTCAACCCCTTCAGCTATGAACCTTTTTTCAATCTCAACTACTTGATTAAAGCCCTCCTGCTGTGTCCAAGGCAAATGATATGTATCAATCAAACGGGCAACATTTGCAGCTTCTGTCTTTCCGCTGTAATGCTTCGCATATTCTTCTTTGCTGAAACTAAAACCATAATCAGCCAATAATTTCTGGTATACTTTGAAAGAAATGATCTCAGTATCTACTAATAATCCGTCAAAATCAAATATGATTGCTTTCATTTTACTTTTCCTCTTTCATTTCTATTGTATCTTTTTCAATGATAGCATTCAAGAAAATTAAACTTAAACATCACTTCAGATTATTTATTTTCTTAACAGAACAAGCAATAAATGCAATCATTCAAATCAGTTTTTTTAATACTTTTTTTGTGAATTGATGATTTAACAATGTGAATCGTCCAAAAAAATGATAAAATATAGAAGATACGAGGAGGATGCATATGTTTAGAGAAATCTATGTCAAAGATTTTGTGTTAATAGAAGAATTGCATCTGGATTTTGATTCCTGCTTTTCAGTCTTTACGGGTGAAACAGGAGCAGGGAAAAGCTTATTGATCGATGCTATTTCACTTTTATGCGGCGAACGTGCCAAACCTTCGCTGATCAAACAAGGAAAAGATAAAGCTGTCATTGAAGGAATATTTGAATTAGATAAGCACCATCCTTTTTTTGCACGATGTGAAGAAATGGGCATTGATTGTGAGGATGATACTGTGACAATTACCCGCACATTGACCAGTGATGGGAAAAGTGTTGCCCGTATCAATCAGCGTTCTGTTTCTGTATCTGTTTTAAGAGAAATGATGAATGAAGTAATCGACATTCATTCTCAGCATGATACTCAATATCTATTAAACAGCCGTTATCATATTACGCTTTTGGATCAATTTATTCATGAGCCGGATCTGCTCTCAAAGGTCAATGAAAGCTATCAAGAATATGCTGCTGCCTTAAAAGAATATGAACAAATCAAAGAAGGGGAGCTGAATGAAGATGATCTGGAATATCTGCATTTTCAGGTAGATGAAATTGAAAATGCTCATTTATCCAAAGAAGAAGAAGAAAATGCTTTAGCTGAAGTAAAAAAAATGAATGCATTTGAAAAACTCAATCGTGCCATGCAGGCAAGCATTACTTGTTTAAATGGCAATGATGCGGTATTGGAATTGCTGTATACTGCACAAAAAGAATTAGCGAATTGCTTAGAATTTGAAAATATTGCTGCGATTCATTCTGAAATAATGGATTGTTACTATACATTAGAAGAAAAATGCAGTGATCTTCAGCACATTCAAAACAATTTGGAATATGATGAGCAGCGTTATAATGAATTACAGGAATATCTTTTTCAATTAAGTAAATTAAAAAGAAAATACGGCAATTCCATTGATTTGATACTGGAAAAGAAAGAAGAATTGCAGAAGCGTATTGATGCCATTGAAAATCGTCAGGAAGTATTAGAACGCATGGAAAAGCAGGTACAGAAAAAATATCAAGTTTTTGAAAAACAAGCTTTGCAGTTAAGAGAAGTGCGTCAAAAGAAAGCAAAAGAATTGCAGACACAGATTCAAAAAGAATGTGCCGATCTTTATTTGCCGCATGCTCGCTTTGAAGTGCTTATCAAAGAGGATAAGCCTTCAGGTAAAGGATTGGATCATGCAGAATTTTATATTTCTATGAATCCAGGCGAACCTATACGTCCTTTGTCCAGTGTGGCCAGCGGCGGGGAACTCTCCCGATTGATGCTGGGCTTAAAGACCGTATTTACAGCCTTGACTCACATTGAAACGGTCATCTTTGATGAAATTGATACAGGTGTTTCCGGAAAAGTCGCTTTGGCTATCGGCAAAAAGATGCGCTGTATCGGACAGAAGCAGCAAGTATTTGCCATCACACATTTAAGTCCGGTGGCTGCCTGTGCCATGAAACACTACATGGTTGAGAAGAAACAAGATGATACTTCTACCGAAACTCTGATCTATCCGCTCAATGAATCCCAGCGCATTCAGGCCATGGCTTTGATGAGCACGAATTCCTGCAGTGAATCGGCTTTATCTTCTGCCAAAGAGCTTTATGAAATTGCCCAGCAGGATAGATAGATAAAACCAGCAAAAGCCTCCATACTATCAGTGGGAGGTTTTTTTATGAAAAGATTTATCTCTTTCTGGATTATTTTACAGCTGTTTCTTATGCCAGTTTTGGCGGATACAGTCATATTGGGCGGAGACAGCATCGGTATTCAAATCCAATTTGACGGCGTACTTGTCACAGGAACTTATGAGGTGAATCTGGATGGTGTGAAATATGATCCCTTCACCTCAGATATTGTCTCCGGCGATTTGATTCAAGCAGTCAATGACATTCCGATTGCGACAATTTCTGATTTTTCTTCCATTCTTTTGGATCATATCAATGAAACAGTTATCTTAAAGATCAATCGGAATGAAGAAATATTAGAAAGAAAATTAGAAGTTCGTCAGCAAAACGGTCAGATCAGAAGCGGATTGTTTGTGAAAGATGAAATATTGGGAATCGGTACATTGACATTCATTCATCCGCAGATGCAAAGTTTTGCTTCTTTGGGACATGAAGTCTTAAACAGTGAAACTCAGCAGTTAGCACCTGTCGGCAGCGGCACTTTATTCAAAAGCCAGGTCATCGGCATACGAAAAGCCAGTGTACATCAGATAGGTGAAAAACAAGCACGCATCAATTTCTCAGCACAGATTGGTTCAATTACAAAAAACAATGCTTTCGGCATCTACGGCAAAACAGATCAAATTGCCGGAATGCCGACTATCGAAACGGCAGAAGCTCATGAAATTGAAATAAAGGAAGCCATCATGTATACTGTACTTGAAAATGATGAAATTCATGAAGTTTTGATTGAAATCACTCATATCAATCCTCAGTCTGCCAAAGATATCAAAGGATTTGAATTTCGTATTATTGATCCTCATTGTTTATCCTTGACCAATGGAATCGTACAGGGAATGAGCGGTTCACCTATTGTTCAGAATGATAAGCTCATCGGTGCAGTCACCCATGTTTCAGGAAATGATCCTGCAAAAGGATACGGCATTTATATTGAATGGATGCTGGAAGAAAGCAAAAGCGACCTTTATCGACAATAAGGCGCTTTTTTTCTTCATTCATAGCAACTTTTCGCACATATTGTTCAAAACTATGCACTAACATCGCAAATTAGACAGCATTTGGCATTACTCGACACATTTATAGCTTATAATGAAGATAGGAGGAAATACAAATGAATAAAAAAATGAGTGTCTACGTAGTAGATGATAATAGTGACGGCTGCAATAAAATCAAGGATGAACTGAGAAAATCTGAACATTTTGAAGTTGTCGGAAGTGCCTGCAATGGGGAGCAGTGCTTAAGAGAGCTCAGCAACCGCAGTGTTGATTTTCTGATTCTTGATCTGATCATGCCCATCAAAGATGGATTTCAAGTATTAAAAGAATTAAAAGAATGCCGGATCAGCGTTCGTTATGTCCTATGTACGACACCAATCATCAACGATACGATGATCAAAGATCTGCAGCAATATGCTATCTCTTATTTATTGATGAAGCCCTTTGAAGTAAAACAGATCATCAATAAAATGATCTCCTTGAGCGGACATGAGGATGATCATGAGGGAATTGTCATTAATTTAGATATCAGCGAGAGAGATAAAATATTAAAGCTGGAATTAGAAAGAGAAATAACTGATCTATTACATGAAATCGGGATACCGGCACATATCAAAGGATATCTCTATTTAAGAACCGCAATCTTGGAAACCTATGAGAATGTTGATTTCTTGGGTCAGATTACTAAAGTATTATATCCTGAAATTGCCCGGCGCTATGCCACAACTAGTTCAAGAGTTGAAAGAGCCATCCGTCATGCCATTGAAGTCGCTTGGAATCGGGGAAACATTGATGCCATTGATGATATCTTCGGCTATACTATCTCTGCCAGCAAAGCCAAGCCTACCAATTCAGAATTTATTGCGATGATCTCTGATAAGATGCGTTTGGAAAATCGTATGAAAAATCATGAATCTGCACGTACATATCGCTAAATTATATACTTATCATTATAAAAGCCATGAAATCATTTTGATGAATATGGCTTTTTTTCTGTGTTATAATAAATGAGCTGAGGAATTATTTATGAATAAGAAACAAATTATAACTGCAGATTTTACCGATAAAAACCGAGTGATTGCCATGAGTGATATCCATGGAGATTTAAAATCATTCCAAGAAATTTATAAAAAAATAAAATTCGATGAAAATGATGTTTTGATCATTGTCGGAGATATCCTGGAGAAAGGAAAACAGTCTTTGGCATTATTAAGAGAAATCATGAAATGTTCAGAAAATAATCCAAATTTCTATCTGCTGAAGGGAAACAATGATACGATTATTTCTGAATGCTTACATAGAGATACAAGTGATGAAGATGTCCTGAATTACATTCATTATGTACAGAATACAATTTTATGTGAAATGGCTATAGAAATGAATATGTCTTATGAAACAATTCATGAGGTGCATCAATTAAGAGAAAAAATCAAAGAAAATTATGCACAAGAAATTGAATTTCTGGAACAGCTGCCTGTCATTCTTGATTGTGAAAAGGCAACTTTTGTTCATGCCGGCATAAAGCCTATTCCATTGGAAGAACAAGATGAAGAATATTGTTTATGTACAAAAGCATTTGGGGAATGTGAATATGTATTTGAAAAGCCCGTTGTAGTAGGGCATTGGCCTGCTTCGAATTATGGCAGAAAATATATTGATGCTAATATTTATTATAACGAAAAAAGCAATATCTATAATATTGATGGCGGAAACAGCATGAAAAGCTGGCAGCAGATCAATCTTTTGATTTTCGAAAAGGATCATATCTATTTTGATGCTTATGATCGTCTTCCGAAGGTCATTGCCCTTGAAGATCAATCTGTCAATCCAGATGCATTTACTTTAGCCTTTCCAAACACTGAAGTCACACTTTTAACACAGAATGAATCAGAAACTGAATGTTATATTCCTTATCTCAAACAAACAATGATTTTTAAGAATGAGGATATTTATCAATATAAAGGAAAAAACTATTGCAATGATTTTACAACTTATGATTTACAAGTAAATCAATCTGATATATTATCTTTCTGTGAAAAAGGATTATTCAAGAAAAACGGCAAAGTCGGAAGATATCATTTCGCTTATAAGCTGTTAGAGGAATAGAATAGGGAGGAATTATGAGCAGATCCATGAAAAATAAAACAAATGTCAGAAGTATGGCTTTGATGGCATTATTAGCTGCAATTATCTGTATTTTGGCTTTTACACCATTTATCGGCTATATTCCTTTGGGATTTACCCGAGCTACAATCGTCCATATTCCTGTCATCATTGCTTCATTGCTTTTGGGGCCTAAAAAGGGAGCAGCATTAGGATTTTTATTTGGTCTTACCAGTTTTATCAATAACACAATGAATCCTACTCCTACCTCCTTTATGTTTACACCTTTTTTCAGTCTGGGGGAAACCAGCGGCAATTTCAGCAGTCTGATCATTTGTTTTGTGCCGCGAATCTTAGTCGGTGTAGTTCCATATTATGTATATCAATTCTGTCAGAAACTATCGAAAAAGGAAGAAATCTCCCAAATAGGATTAATTCTTTCCGGTATCTGCGGATCACTGACCAATACACTTTTGGTCATGAATTTAACTTTTATTTTCTTTAAGGAAGAATATGCTTTGGCAAATAACAAAACAGTCTCTGCCGTCTATGGCTTTATTTTATCAATTATCGGCATCAATGGAGTGCCTGAAGCAATTATCGCAGGAATTTTGACCCTTTTTATCGGCAGAATCCTATTAAAGAAAAGAGGAGCCTTCATAGGATAAATCTATAACAATTTATAGCAACTACATAGAACGGTTATCTATAATGAACCGTTTTTCTTTCAAAAAGATTAAAAACATTTTATCAAGAAATATCAGAAATCAATCGCAAGACTTTTCATTCTGTTCTGTTTTCAGTATAATAATACTTATGGGAAAAGTAATCTTTCATATAGATCTGAATGCATTTTTTGCAAATGCAGAAATTATGCGCAACTGTGCACTGGAAAATCAGCCTTTGGTTGTTGCAGGTATGTCAAAAAGAGCTGTCGTCTGTACAGCCAGCTATGCAGCAAGAGAATATGGCGTTCATTCTGCGATGCCGATTGCTCAAGCACTGCAGCTATGTCCTGATTTGATTGTCGTACCTTGTGATTTTGAATGGTATGAACAATGCAGTGCGCGTTTTTTTGACTACATCCGTCGTTTCAGTCCTTATGTAGAACCGGCCAGCATTGATGAATGCTATGTTGATGTTACAGATGTAATAGCCAAATATAAACGCCCGCTGGATTTAGCTTGGCAGATTCAAAACGGTCTGCAGAAGGAATTAGGCTTAACCTGCAGTATTGGAGTAGCACCGAATCGTTTCTTAGCTAAAATGGCCAGTGACATGAAAAAGCCTATGGGCATTACAATCTTAAGAATCAATGAAGTTGCCAAAAAGCTATGGCCTCTGCCTATTTCAGAAATGCAGGGAATCGGCAGCAAGACAGCTCCGATCTTAATGAAAAACGGTATTATGACGATCGGCGATCTGGCCAATCCGGAAAATGAGGAACTAATCAAGCGTCTTTTGGGACGTCAGGCATTGCCGCGAATTCAGAATGCACGGGGATATGGCAGCAATCAGCTGAATTTCAATACCTCTGTTAAATCCTTATCTCAGAGCACAACACTGGAAAAGGATATTGATGAAGAGGAAGAAGCACGCAGTGTTTTAAGAAAACTGGCAATTTCTTTAAGCAGAAAAGCCCAGGTGGAACGCGTCAGCGGAAAACATATTTCTGTATCCATCCGATATTCGGATTTTTCGACAATCGTTCGTTCTTTAACCTTGTCAAAGCCGACAGACAATGATGTAGAAATCTATGAATGTGCAGCATTGCTGTTTGATAAAAATTATCAATCAGATCAGCCTATCCGTCATTTAGGAATTGCATTAGGTTCTTTGTATTCAGCAGCGAAAAAAATTGAACAATTGTCTTTCTTTCAGACAGCTGTACCGGAAAATCAATCTGTGCTGGATGCGTTGAATGAACAATTAAGTGACGGGAAACTGATGTTTGCCAGCGAACTTCTTAAAAAGAAACAAGAGCATTAAGCTCTTTTTTTTATGGATAAGACATAGAATGGATTGAGGTGATCCTATGAAAATGAAGAAATTTTATGAAAATCAGCTGGTATTTATTTATTTGATGCTGATTGGCGGGTGTATTACAGGTGTTTTCTGTTCAATGATATTGAGCAGGGAATCATTGAGTCAAATGGATGTCTTTTTGATTCCTGCAAGTGAACAGATCAATACTTATCAGACTTTTCTTTCGCAGTTTTTTATTCAGATTCTATTTATCTTCTGCATTGCACTTGTCGGTACATCTTTGGTGGGCTTATTTGTATTGGCCTTTGTCTTATTTGTGAAAGGAATACAAGCCGGTATGACATGCATGATGTTTATTTATACATATCAATTAAAAGGGGTGCTGGGAATTGGTCTAACTTTGATTCCGCAGCTTATTTTGGATTTACTGCCGATCATCATCATTGCTATATTTGCTATTGATGCTTCTTCTCATATCATGTATGCCTGTGTGAATCATGCAAAGCTGGATATTCGCAATGAACTGAATCGAGGCTTGAATCACTTGATCATTGCCTGTATCGGTGTGTTGATTTGTTCTTATTTAAAAGCTACTGTAATTATCGGGCTAATCCGTTTCTTTAACAGCTTTTAATGTGCTATAATATGTACGGTGATATCTATGAATCTTGTGGAAGCACATCAGGAATATCTGCATCATATTACAGCTGTCGAACAGAAGAGCATGAAGACCATTGAATCTTATGAAAGAGAACTGAATCGTTATTTAGCTTTTCTTGAATCTCGGCTTTTTCAGCAAGTGGAAGATGTCAAATATCAGGATATCATGGATTATATCGCTTTAAAAAAAGAAAATTTGGCTCCCAGTTCTTTGAACCACTTGATTGTTGTCATACGTTCCTTTCATCAGTTCTGCGAATGGCGCTTCGGCATTGAAAATCCGGCGGCATTGATCAAAAGTCAGAAAAGCGAAAAGAAACTGCCGGTCTATCTGAGTGAAAGCGAACTGGAATTATTTTTGACTCCTTTAAGTGAGGATGCACAAGAAATTGCTCAAGTAGCAATTTTTGAACTGATCTATGGCTGCGGACTGCGTGTCAGTGAATGCTGTTCCATGCAGTTAGGACAAATTCATTTGGACAGAAAAATGCTTCGATGCCGCGGTAAAGGCGACAAAGAACGCATGATTCCGATGAATGATCGTCAGGTTGCTGCCATTACCCGATATTTGGATGAGGTTCGTCCAAAATGGGCCGGCAAAAGAACGCAGGCCTTATTTGTGAATTCCCGCGGTACTCCGTATAAAAGGGAAGAGATCCATGTGATGATCAAAAAAAGATGTCAGAAGCTTGGCTTGGATGAGCGAATCTCTGCCCACTCACTGCGTCATTCTTTTGCGACTCACCTATTGGATGGAGGAGCTGACTTAAGAACAGTTCAGGAGCTTTTGGGACACAGCGATATATCCACAACACAGATTTATACGCATATACAAAACAAGCGTTTGAAAGATGCTTATGCAAACTTTCATCCGCGCAGCAAAAAGGAGATTAAAAATGAGTAAATACAAACGTATATTCACCATTGTTATTGATTCATTAGGTGTAGGTGCTGAACCGGATGCTGCATTGTTTGGTGATGAAGGTACAGATACGCTGGGACATTTATCAGCTGCTGTCGATTCTTTTCATATTCCAAATATGCAGAAATTAGGTTTTGCGAATCTGCATTCAATCGCTCATGTAGATCCTGTCAATGAACCGATCGGCTATTATGCTAAAATGATGGAAGTCAGTAACGGAAAAGACACAATGACAGGACACTGGGAATTAATGGGTCTAAGAATTGATAAACCTTTCAAGACTTTTACAGAAACCGGCTTTCCGAAAGAATTGATTGATGAACTTGAAAAAAGAACAGGTCATAAAATTGTCGGCAATAAGAGTGCCAGCGGTACTGAAATTTTGGATGAACTCGGTGAACACCAGATGAAAACTGGTGATATGATCGTCTATACTTCAGCCGATTCTGTTCTGCAGATCTGCGGTCATGAAGAAACATTTGGGTTAGACGAATTATATCGCTGCTGTGAAATTGCCCGTGAATTGACACTGCAGGATGAATACAAAGTAGGTCGTGTCATTGCAAGACCTTATGTCGGTGAAGGCAAAGGAAAATTCACACGTACCAGCAATCGCCATGACTATGCTTTGAAACCTTTCGGAAGAACAGTTCTGAATGAATTGAAGGATGCCGGCTATGATGTGATCAGTGTCGGTAAGATCAATGATATTTTTGATACAGAAGGCATTACAGAAGCTTACAAATCTAAGAGTTCTGTTCATGGCATGGAACAAACTATTGAGTTGGCTGATAAAGATTTCAATGGATTATGCTTTGTCAATTTAGTTGATTTTGATGCTTTATGGGGTCACAGAAGAAATCCGCAAGGATATGCAGCAGAACTGGAAAAATTTGATGTGCTGCTGGGTCAGCTGATGGCAAAAATGAAAGAGGATGATCTGATCATCTTAACTGCTGACCATGGCAATGATCCAACTTATACAGGTACAGATCATACACGCGAAATGGTGCCATTTGTAGCCTATTCACCATCATTCAAGGGCTATGGTCTATTGCCTTTAAGCAATACTTTTGCTTCCTTAGGAGCAACCATTGCAGATAACTTCCAAGTGAAAATGCCAGCGTTGGGAGACAGCTATTTATCTTATTTGAAGTAGAAAAGAGGGTTTAAGAATGTCCAATTGTGAAGGATGCCCAAGTGCAGGAACTTGCGGCAAAAGTGCAGAAACATGTGGGGTTACCAATAACCCAAATAACAAAATCAAAAGAATTATCGCTGTTATGAGCGGTAAAGGAGGCGTAGGGAAAAGCTCCATTACAGCGCTTTTAGCAAAGGCTATGCAGGCCAAAGGTCTGAAAGTAGGTGTATTGGATGCAGATATTACAGGTCCTTCCATTCCTCGTTTATTTGGTTTGGAAAATGAAAAAGCTTACGGTGACGGTGAAAAACAAATTTTCCCAGTCATTGATAAAGATGGAATCAAAACAATGTCCATCAATTATCTGATTGAAGAAGAAAATACACCAGTCATCTGGCGCGGACCTATTATTCAGTCTGCCATTCAGCAATTTTACAGTGATGTATTATGGGAAGAATTAGATGTTTTATTCATCGATATGCCTCCTGGAACCGGAGATGTAGCTTTAACTGTCATGCAGACATTGCCGGTGAGCGGGGTAGTGATGGTATCTACACCTCAGCCAATGGTGTCTATGATTGTTTCAAAAGCTATCAATATGCTTCGTCAAATGGATATTCCGGTATTAGGTGTCATTGAAAACATGTCCTATATCACATGTCCAGACTGTGGCAAAAAGATCAATCTTTATGAAAGCAACGTAGAACAATTTGTACAGGAAAATCATGTGCCATTGTTGGCAGAATTACCATTCAATAATGGTATCTCTCGCCTCAATGATGAAGACAATATGGATCAGGAAGACATTGAGGCTATCCGTGAATGGATCCTGCCTGTCGCTGATTTATTAGCTTAAGCAATCCAGAAGGGTTGCTTTTTTCTTGTGAAATTTTCACAAATAAGATAATTCTATTAAAATCAAATACTATGTTTTATAAACAAATCTCTCAATATAAAATACATTATAATATGAGTAGAAAGAAAGGAAAAAGTATATCGAGAATTGCTCAATTCAATGAGCACAATTCATATACTGAGAGTGATACAAATTATGAAATGTCCGTATTGCAATAAGATAATGGATGAAGGATATATTCATTCCAGCAAAACTGATATTCGATGGACACCCAAGAATATGACACCTGGTTGGCGTTATAATCATCCCAAAAGTTGTGAAAAATTATTGTCCAAAGTAGATTTTTTTAATGGAAGCAAAGTAAAGGTTTTTCGATGCAGTGCCTGTCAAATCGAAATCATTGATGAAAATAACCTGCAATAACCGCTTCTAAACATAACATAATATAGATTATGCGAAGTAAAGTATGTTTATTCTGTACTTCTTCGTTATCATAATAAAACGATAGTATTTACAGCTACTATCGTTTTTTGATTTTCTTCTTTTATAAACGAATATGTATTTCTTCATAGATTCGCGGATTTTCTAATTGCTCAAACAGATATGGATATTTATAGATCCAGTTTCTGGGAATAGGTTCTTCATAGAAAGGAAGTTCAGCATCAATATAGCGTATCTTCTCTCTTGGATTTCGTATGACCATAACAGAAATAGTTTTGCTTGATATTAAACCTTCTGAGTCCATGCAGTAATAGGTGACATAATAAATTCCTAATTCTTCAACATTGACTTCTCCTTCATACCAAAGAATATCTACAATACCATCTTCAAAATCACTGGCAGATACATCTTCATAATAATCAAATTCTGTATATTGATAAATTACTTTATCTGCCGCAAATATATCCGGCGGTGTATTTTCTTTAACCACTTCCACAAACATGCTTTCTATGTCATAGGCTTTTTGACTGTCTTCTACATAAAAAACGAATTCATATACACCTGCTTCTTGTTCTATCTTGCCTTTCAGCAATATGATTTGATCAGTAAGATCTCCTTCTTCTTTATCCAAGGCACTGACATAATCAAAAGGATCAATTGCCTGCCCTATCTGAATGGTTGGATGTTCATGCACCGTAAGTACTGGCGGTGTATTGGCAATTACTTCAATAGTCAGCGGGACACCGACATAGTCAACAAAATTGCTGGGAATCCAGGAATAATGGTCGCTTCCCTCTTTGGTCTGATTCTGATTGGCGCTGCAGAAAGTCGCCTTTTGAGTACCGACTTTGTAATACGTTGTATCGCCGTTGCTGATGCGGTCAAATACATGAGTATAAGTCGTATTCTTAGCAAAATAAACACGATAGCCATACATCGAACCGCAATAATTATCCGACGTTCTTACTTCTGAGTATTTATCCGGAGAAATACGTACCAAGACATCATCATAAACAACATGCAGAGAAGTATCCTGCAGATCACTTCTGGCTTTATATGTCATACCATCCTTTTCATGCATGACAGGTACATGTGTAGGATAAAATAAGGTCGTGGATTGGCTGACCTGTGTTGTGTGGGCATGAACAATCAAACTGACCGTATAATTCCCTTCCGTCAGATCTTCATAAGGAACAAGAAATCGAAAACCGACATTTTGATAATCGTAATAGCATACGGATCCTTCCTGATAAGTGGCATTGTTTGCACAGCGCGGTTTATTGAAAACACGCATTGTATCCGTTTGATCATTGGCTGATGGCTGTGATGTATAGCGAATCGTTTGATCAGAAGAACTTAATACAAGCTCATAACTATGAGTTGAAGCATTTTGAAAGTGCTGAAGATTGGAGATCATGGCCCATCCTTCAATCACAAAACCATTCTCATTGGCTGTAATGCTGTTCACTTCATAAGGCAGCAAAGCCTTGTTCGTAGAAGCTGCTTTTACATTCAGATTCAATAGATAAAACAAAGAAAATACAAAACAAAAGGGTAAAATGTATTTTTTCATAAAATACCTCCTACCCTTTTTATATGCACGCATTTACATTTGCATCAATTTAATCATTATTTCTTCTGCCGGCAATTAAAAGAATTCTGAATATATTGGCCAAAGTTGAAACCAATGAAGCTACATAAGTCAATGCCGCTGCTGTTAACATACTTCTGGCATCATTTCTTTCATCTTCCATGATAATACCGGATTCACTTAATTGCACCAGTGCACGATTCGATGCGTTAAACTCAATCGGTAAAGTAACAATCTGAAATAAAGCAATAATGATCAATAAAGCAATACCGAAGTACAAGAATCCTGTCAAGCTGGCAATCAAGCCAATGAATACAGCAAACCAACCAAATTGACTGGCAAATTGTGTTGCGGGCAGCAGACGATTGCGTATCGCCAATAATTTGTAGCCTTGGGCATGCTGAATGGCATGTCCCACTTCATGCGCAGCAACTGAAACAGAGGCAATGCTTGATTTGTAATAGATTTCAGGCGAAAGATTGATCGTTTTCGTTACCGGATTATAATGATCCGACAATGTACCTCCCTGAGATACATTGACCGCCACTGAATACAGTCCATTGCGATCCAATATCATTCTAGCAACATCACAGCCTCGAACACCTCTATGTGTTTCCACTCTGCGATATTGGTGATACTTGCTTTGCAGCAAGCCTTGTGCCGCAATGACAACAAGCAATCCAAACAAATAAAGTAATGGTTCCATCCTATACCTCCTCCTATTAAAAAAGAAGCACTAAGCTTCTTATTTAACAGCTTCTTTTAATGCTTTAGCAGCCTTGAATGAAGGTGCTTTTGTTGCTGGAATTTCAATGCTTTCTTTTGTTGCAGGGTTGATACCTGTACGAGAAGCACGAGTCTTCACTTCGAATTTTCCAAATCCGCTAATATCTACTTTATTTCCTTCTACTAAAGAAGATGTGATTGTTTCAAATACTGTATCAACTACAACAGCAGCATCTTTCTTAGTCATTTCTAATTTAGTTGCTACTACTTCCACAAGTCCTTTTTTGTTTAAAATTTCCATTTAAATTAACCTCCAATTACTAGGATATAATAACACGATGGCGTACTTATTACAACTGATTTTAACGCTTTTTCACAAAAATTTCACTATAAAACAATCGCTATGACATTCCCTTTTCCTTTGTTTACAAGTTTTGTCAAAATATCCTGCAGACGCATTCTTGCAGCTTCCGGAATCATCGATAATTTCACATTCAAACCATCCCGAATCAAATCAGAAAGCTTCCGTCCAAAAATATCCGAATCCCAAATACTCTGATTATTTGTTTCGGCATCTCGCAATAAATAACGAATCAATTCTTCACTTTGTTCCTTCGATCCGATAATTGGTTCAAACACACTTTCTACATCGACTTTGATCATATGAATGCTTGGTGCAATCGCTTTTAATTTTACCCCATATCGATTTCCTTGCTTGACAACTTCAGGTGTGGATAAATGAATATCATTCAGTGAAGCACTGGCAAAGCCATAGCCGGTTTGCTTGACCATTTTCAAAGCACTGGCAATTGCATCAAATTCCTTCTTAGCCAAAGAAAATTCCTGCATAAGATTCAATAATTCTGCTTTATCCTTTACTTCAACACCGATAATTTCTTTTAAGATCTGATTATATAAGCCATTGATTGCTTTGACCTCTACATTGACATTGCCATTTCCTGGATCAATATTTGCAATATGACAGCTTTCAATCCATTCATTCTCATTTAAAATAGCTAAAATATTTTCGACTTCCCTAAGTTTTTCTATGACTGACATTCCTGCTTGAATCGAAGCATTGATATTTCGTTTCAGCCAATGATCTTCATGCAATATGGCAATCCAGGTCGGCAATTGAATAGAAATTTCACTGACAGGAAATTCATATAAGGCTTCTCTCAAGATGGAAAGTATATCTTCTTGGCTCATGCTTTGAACTGACATAGATAAAACAGGCACATTTACTCTTTCTTTCATCTTTTCGGCGATATTCTGACAATGAACACCTTGCGGATTTTTGGAATTCACGATGACGATAAAAGGTTTGCCGATAGACTGCAATTCTTCAATCACTTCCATCTCTGCCTGTTCATAGGCTTCTCTTGGCAGATCAGTAATACTGCCGTCACTTGTCACAACAATGCCGATTGTAGAATGATCCTGGATGACTTTCTGAGTACCGATCTTAGCTGCTTCATCAAAAGGAATGGCTTGTTCAAACCAAGGAGTGCGTACCATGCGCAATCCATTTTCATCTTTGAATCCCTGAGCTTGATCGAATACAAATCCCACACAGTCCACCAGACGTACATTCACTTTAAAGCCATCATCAAATTCAATCAATGCCGCATTATTCGGTACAAATTTAGGCTCGGTCGTCATGATCGTCTTTCCTTCGCCGGATTGCGGCAGTTCATCGATCATCCGCGCTTTTTCAAACTCATCACTGACATAAGGCAAAACTGTCTGTTCCATAAATTTTTTAATAAAGGTACTCTTACCTACCCGCACAGGTCCTACGATGCCTAAGTATATATCGCCCCCACATCGCTGCGCTATGTTTTTCAGGACTTCAATTGTATTCATACTTTCCTCCTTATTCACTTACACTCTATGTACAAGTGCTGATGCTTAGAAGCAAAGTACTCTGATTTCTTGAAATGTCAGAAAAAAACAGGTTTGCACCTGTTTATTCAGCTTTTAATTCACGAAGCATCAAATCTTTAGCAGATCGTGAAGGACTTTTTCCTTCATAAAGAACCTGATAGATTTCATCAACGATCGGCATTGAAATATCATACTTCTGCTTTAATTCATATAAAACCTTGGTTGTACGAACTCCTTCAACGGTCTTCGTATTATTCTTCCAAAATACATCGGCATTATCTGCCTTTCCAATCATCAGACCCGCTTGATAATTACGGGAATGTACACTGGTGCATGTAACAATCAGATCTCCCATGCCTGTCAGGCCCATAAACGTTTCCTTCTGAGCCCCAGCCTTTATACCAAAGCGTATCATCTCTGCCAGTCCTCGGGTAATCAGAGCAGCCCTTGTGTTATCCCCATAGCCTAATCCTGTCAGCATACCGCTGGCCAAAGCAATCGGATTCTTAATAGCCGCTCCTAATTCAGAACCAATTTCATCATTCCCGCGATAAACACGGAAGGTTTCATTTGAAAATAACTCCTGTACAAATTTGGCATCTTCTTCACACAAAGACACAGCACAGACTGTGGTCAGCAGACGTAAAATGACTTCCTCAGCATGAGAAGGTCCAATCAAGGAAACAACACTCTTCAATTTATCTTCCGGAATGCATCGGCGAATTACTTCACTCATACGATCATTGGTAGCAGGATCAAATCCCTTGGCCGTATTGATAACGATCATAGGTTTTGTCATATACTCTCTCACTGCCAAGCACATGCTCTCTACTGCATTGCTCGGTACTGCTAATAACAGTAGATCACTGGAAGCAAGCATTTCAAAACTATGAACAGCTATAATATTCTCCGGCAGAAGCTGATCGCCGAAATATTTTCTGTTTGTATGATAAGTATTGATCTCTTCAACTTGTTTTTCATCACGAGCATATACCGTTACTTCATGACCATTATCACAAAGTATCTGCGATAAAGCCAGTCCCCAAGTACCGCTTCCTGCAACAAATATTTTCATTACTGCTGCCTTTCTCTGGCAATAATACGCAATGTTGTACCAGTAAAGTTAAATGCTTCACGCAGCTTATTTTCCAAGAAACGCTTATAAGAAAAGTGCAGCAATTCCGGATCATTAACAAATAAAACAAAAGTAGGAGGCGCTACAGCCACTTGTGAACAATAATAAATACGCAGACGCTTTCCATTATGAGTTGGCGGCGGAGTCATCAGCTGAGCATCCATGATCACCTCATTCAAAACATTTGTCTGAATACGCAATAAAGAATAATCATGCACTTCATCAATCAATGGAAGCAGCGTCTGAACACGCTGTTTCGTCTTCGCTGATACAAAGGCAATCGGTGCATAACTTAAATATAAGAATTCATTGCGGATCTTCTTTTCAATCTCATTCATTGTTCTTTCATCTTTTTCAACTGTATCCCATTTATTATAAACAATGATAACGCCCTTGCCTGCTTCATGTGCATAGCCCGCTACATGCTTATCCTGTTCACGAATACCGGTTTCCCCATCTAACAGAACTAAAACCACATCGCTTCTTTCAATGGCAGAAAGTGCACGCAGAACAGAATACTTTTCTACATTTTCATAAACTTTGCCGCGTTTGCGGATACCGGCAGTATCAATCACAACATAATCCTTGCCATCTCGCTTAAAAGGCGTATCAATGGCATCACGCGTTGTTCCTTCAATATTCGATACAATTGTACGATCCTGATTCAAAATTGCATTGACCAAAGAACTCTTTCCGACATTCGGACGTCCGATCAAAGCAAATTTCGTCATTCCTTCATATTCATTGCGTTTGTTATTTGGGAAAGATTCAATGATCTTATCCAAAATATCACCCATACCGATGCCGTGCACACCGCTCACCGGAATCGGATCCCCCAAACCTAAACTATAAAATTCATAAATAGCATCTTTTAATTGAAAATCATCAATTTTATTTACAGCTAATATGACAGGTTTTTTACTTCTGCGAAGTATTTTGGCAATATATTCATCATCACTGGTCATTCCTTCTTTACCGCTGACAACAAATACAATCGTATCTGCTTCATCAATCGCAATTTCAACCTGCATTTGAATTTCATCACGAAAAGGCTGATTTTCCAATTGAATTCCGCCTGTATCAATCACACGGAACTCCTTGGTCAGCCAATCAGCTTTTCCATAAATGCGATCTCTTGTCACACCGGGAACATCTTCCACAATGCTCTTTCTTTCTCCGATCATACGATTAAATATTGTCGATTTGCCTACATTAGGTCTGCCGACAATGGCAACTACACCGTGTATCAATGATATACCCCCATTTCCTTCAGCTTATCAATAAACCATTGTTTGACTTCTTCAATGCTCATGTCAGAAGTATCCAATGTATAAGCATCATTGGCTTTTTTCAATGGAGAATTCTCACGATGAGAATCCTGATAATCTCTTCTTTTGATATCTTCGATGACTTCTTGTTCATCAAAGACAATTCCTTTTTCCTGATATTCTAAAATTCTGCGTTTAGCTCTTGCTTCAACACTGGCAACCAAGAATACCTTCAGCTCTGCATCCGGTAAAACTACTGTTCCGATATCTCGGCCATCCAAGATATAACCTTTGTTTTTAGCAATTTCTTTTTGAAGTGCTACAAGACTTTCTCTCACTTTAGCTAATTTTGAAACATTGCTGGCACGCATTGACATCTCATTATCACGAATCTTCGATGTCACATCTTCTTGGTTAATATACACATGCCCTTCCGCATCAAAATCAATTTTCATCCGCTGAATCATCTCAGCCAAGGCTTCTTCATCATCTTCTGCAATTCCTTCAATCTTTGATTGATATCCTACACAGCGATACATAGCCCCTGTATCCAAATGAGAATAATTGAGCAAAGAAGCACACAATCGTGCAATAGTGCTTTTGCCGGCAGCACTTGGTCCATCAATAGCTATGTTGATCTTCATTAAGCATTTCCTCCAGTTAACATCCAGTAAACCATAAAGGCAATCAGCCCAAGCAAAGCCAAAAGAACAATGATCAGAATGACATTCAGCATTTTATTTGTCTTATCCAAATCAGTGTTCAATTCCTTTAAGTCACTGGACTGCTGATCCATCTGCAGTTTGATCTGCTGTGTCTGTTCATTGATCTTTTCAATGAATTCCTGATTTCTGTCATCTTCCGGCATCTTCTTTTCTTCCATATCCACCTTGGATACATTCATGCCGCTGCCGCTTGGCTCCTCATTCAGCAATTCCTTGATCTGACGTGCAATTTCCATCTTTGACTGCTGGATCGTTTCATTTGATTTCTCTTCTTCTGCCGTACGCAGTACAGGCTGAGAAGAAGTCAGTTCTTTTACATAGTTTTCTCTTTTCAAGCGAACAGGATTTCTCAATTGATTTAAAATATCTATTTCTGTAATTTCACTTTCAATCAATCCTTTTTCCTTATTGTAGGCTTTGACTTCACGGATAAAATCATCCATATATTCATTTTTAAAAGTGTCCTCCTTCATTGGAAAACTCTCTGTTGTATCTTTGATACGTGTTGGCTGTGCTTCACTCTGCACTTCCATCTTTTTAAAGAATTTTGGATCAAATTCATTTAATTTATTTGCATATTCGCTTAATTCTTCACTGCGAATTTCATCCTCCGTCCCCATATCTATTTCTTTACGTAATTGTTCGTATTTTTTTACACGTGAATAATTCTCCATAATCAAAACCTCCAACGCATTTATTATAACAAAATTTCGTTCTCAATTATACTGTTTCAGAAAAAGAAATGCAATTCAATGCAATGAAAAAGCGAAATGACTTCGCTTTAATGATTTTTGATTTTTAAAAATGGGGAGACTCGTTTGTAAATAACAAAGACTATACCGCTGCAAACAACTCCTTTGATCAGATTCAGCGGTGTTGTCGCAAACAAAACAAAGGTTGTCAGACTGTTGATGCTGGCATTGACACTTGTTCCCATCGCAATCAATTCTTCAATCGGCAAATGAAATACTGCCGCATAAGTCGGCAGAAGCACAAAGGCATTCATGATACCGCCCACAATGATCATGATCAATGTACCGACAGTCATCCCGACAATAGCCTGTTTTTGTGTTTTATGCTTCTGATAGATGAAAGCAGCAGGTACAGTAAATGAACAGCCAATGATAAAATTAGCCAATTCACCGACAAAAGCCGTTTCAGTCGGTTTAAAAAGCATAAATAACAATATTTTAAATCCTTCAATCAGCATGGCACTCAATGGTCCCAATGAAAATCCGCCGAGCAATACAACTACTTCTGAAAAATCTATTTTATAAAATGGCGGCAAAAAAGGCAGCGGAATTTCCAAAAGCATTAAAATGACAGCCAGCGCAGATAAAACTCCAATGCGTGCAATACGATCAATACTTAAAAATTTTTTTGACATACTTTTTCCTCCTTGTGTCCTTTTTCCAATAAAAAAGGTTTCTCACAAAACAGCAGGAAACCAAAAGAAATATGAACTTCTTTCATCCAGACTTTACTGTCGCCATCGGAATTGCACCGATTCATGCCCTAAGGCTCGCGGGGTATACCGCCGGTAGGGAATTTCACCCGACCCTGAAGTTTTGTCACCCTTATTATAGTCTTTGCCAGCAGCAATGTAAAGAATTTTATAAAAAAAGAATCAGTTTCCTGATTCTTATGCTCTTCCTGCGTATTTGCCGTCTGCAGTAGTAACCATGACCATTTCATCATCATTGATGAATAAAGGTACACGAATTTCAAGTCCTGTTTCCAGCTTAGCATTTTTCGTTGCACCAGTAGCTGTATCACCTTTTACAGCCGGTTCAGCTTCAACGATCTGCAAAGCAACCTTATCTGGTAAAATAACACCTAAAACTTCCCCTTCAAATAAAGAAATGTTGACATTTGAATTTGGTTTGATGAAATTCAATTCCCATTTTAAATTTTCCATTGGAATTTCTAACTGTTCATAAGTTTCATTATCCATGAAGATGCAGTTTGTACCATCATCATATAAATACTGCATTTCTCTTTTATCAATATGAGCCTGTTCAACCTTATCTCCGCCTGTGAAAGATAAATCAATGATCGTACCTGTTCTTAAGTTTTTAGCTTTAGCTTTAACGATCATCTGACGCATAGCAGTTTTATTGTGAGAAATATCAAGAACTACGTAAATACCATTTTCGTATTCAATTGTAAGTCCTGGTTTTAAATCATTTACAATAATCATTATTTTCACTCCTTCTAAAGTCCACCCTTTATTGTAACGAAAATCTTCATTTTGTCAATAAAACAGGCACTTTTTGATGATAAAATGCTATGTAAGTATCTCATAGCGCAATAAAGCTCCAAAATTAACACTGGCAATGCAATTGATACAGAATAGAATAATGACTTGAACTATTTCAATCTGGCCGCCTGTCCATATGTGGAGAAACAATACAAGCAAAGTAAACATTCCCGCAGCCATAAAATCCTTCGCTTCTACATCTTTTCTTTCATTCTTTTTATAGAAAAAGCGGATCAGCCAGCTATAGCCGAAATAAATAAAACATAAAAGAAATGCTTTTATCGGCAAAAAAGTACCGGCAATGAAAAATGTACATAATAGAAAATAAAAGAAACTGGCCACCAAACTGTTTTTCATAAGCCACCTCATTTTTAGTCTGCATCAATTCCTTCAACATATTCAAATTCACTGATGCACATCCATATATCATCATAGACGACATGCAATTGCCGGATAGGATTTGTATGAATCTCTGCAAATGCTTCTAATTCTCCATAATTAATATTGACTTCAATTCCCTGAATCTGCAATGATTCTTCTTCCGTTTGATAATTGGCCAGTGTCTGCTTCAGATGATTGACCAGTTCTATTTCAATCAATTCCAATTCATACGTCTGTTTCTTCATTTCAGTCAGTATCTGCAGCCGAACCTGAAGCAGAAGCAAGACTGCCATGAAAAGCTGCAGAAGAAAAACCAGTGATATTGATGCAAAACCTCTTCTAACAAACAAGCAGACGTTCCTTTGCTTTCTGATTTTTTTCATAGTAAAGATAAATACATCCCTTCTTTTCGCGAAATTCCAGCGAATCAATATTCTCCATATAAATCAAATAACCATCCACCCGCACCAATCGATTGCCATCCAAAAGAAGTGTAAACCAATCATCCTGATACCAGAAATCCAGCTGTGTGCCGCTGCACTGAATATCCTCACTCAAAAGCAGCAAGCGGCGAATCTGACGCAAAGCAATTTCTTCTTCAACAGGATATCGAACAGCTGTTATTTTATGAAGGGATGGAAGTCCTATTGCAAGCAAAACAAAACTGAATGAAAGAATCATCAGTGAAAATAGGGCTTCAATCATCGTAAATCCTTTACGTACCATAAGCATCCCGCAGTTTCTCATCTGCACTGCTCTTCTCTATCAGCTGAATTTGGTCATCCATGATTGAAACATCAAAGCTGCCGCTGACAACAGCTGCCACGATCAATATGCACAAAGCAAATACCAGCAATGCTTCCACAAGCATAAATCCCTTTCTACTGTACACGCTGCCACCCGCTTCCTAATTGAAAAACAAATTGAATTTCCTTTTCATTCTGAAAGCAAGAAATTGTATCTGCTTGTGAGATATGACCGAGTTCATTGTAATGAAATTGTTCATGTTCACATACTAACGGGGATAAATCATAGCTTTGTTCATCAATATACAATATCTTTCCATCAAATTCGATTCTGACATTTTCAGCATTCATTATAGATCTCAATTGCGCTAAATGAAGCAGTTCTGTAATTCTTTGAGCCTGCAGATGCATGGAATTCGGCCTTGTATGAGTACTGATCAAAACAAAGATCATTGCAATCATCAATACAAAAATCATCTCAATCATTGTAAAACCTCTACTGTGCACTGGCTTCACCCTCGACAATCTGAATCTGCTGGCCATTCGGACATCTTTGCTGTCCTTCTTTTAGATAACCGCCGTCAATCAGCTGGCTGATATCACTAGGGGTCTCTAAATTTTCAAGTTCATACAGCAAAATCTGTGAATTCACTACTTCGATCAGCGCTTCACACCCCTTTTTCTGAATAATCTCATTTTTCTGCTGGATATTCGGCAAAGTAATCAAAAAGATCAGTGATATGACAGATAAAACTAAAATCATTTCCAAAATCGTAAATCCTTTTTTCATAGTTCCTCCTTACATTATCGTTAACATTTCGAGCGGACTTAAAAGCATTTGATAAATCATAGCAACTAATACGGCAATAAAGCCATAGCTGAAAAGTGAAACAGCAATGCTGAAATACTTCAGATGACGCTGAAATTGATCTTGCTGATAATCCAGATAATCTTTCAGTGTACTTTCAAGAGTCGAAGCATAATATCCTATACGAAAGAAAAAGCAAAAACTATCCGTCAGATAAACATGTTTATTGATCATCGGCATATACTCCTGCCCGCTTTCGCTCATCTGATTCAGATCTGCCGCCAGCCAAGACAAAGGAGATTGTCTGGATAAATGGCATAATGCCTGTAAGATTTGACGAGTCGCATAGCCTTTTCTCATAAAAAGCAATAAATAAGAGGCAAATTGATAAGAGACATAACTTTTGATAAATGGCAGCTGAACCAAAAACTTATCAAATACAAGATGATAAAAATCTCTGTTGAAATGAATCAAAGCAATGAAAACAAGCAAGACAAAAAGCAAAAGAAATAACATGATCAAAATGAAATGCATCAGCTGAAAAAATAATGGATTTTGTTCAGCTGAACTGACAAATGTCAGCAGCTGCGGGTAGATCATGATCTCAAAAAGAAAAAATACACCGATAGCTAAGCACAGAACAAATATCGGATAAGTAATCTGTTTTAAAACAAGCTCCAATAAGTTCTGATGCAGTTTTTCATAATCAAAAGCAATTTCAATCGCTTCATGCATGGGAGATACACTCATAAAAAACTTCAATTGTGAATAGAAGCTGTTCTTCTTATGAAAAGGAATAAATTGTTCTAATTTCTCTCCCTCTTCGAGTTTTTCGACAATACCGATATATTTCTCATCCAGCATCCTCAATGCTTCCCCAATCGGATAGCCTTTTGATAAAAGAAGTCCCATGACCCGCAGATCTTTTTTATTGATCCAGCAGGTCGTAGCGGGCATCATCCAAGGAAATTTCATTGGCATCGACAGCTTTTTGGATGCGCATTTGAATTGTTTCATGATTGGTTGGTTTTCGGCCTGCCAAAACATCGCATAAAGCTTTTCCATGAAGGATCTCATAAATACAAATTCGCTCCTTTCTTTTTTTATTGGGATAAAGACGCTGATTGACAACAACTGTAAGTGTATCCGTCAATTCTCTTTTATCAAGACCAAACTCCTCCAATCGCTTGATTGCTTCCTGAGCACTTTTCGCATGAATCGTTGTAAATACCAAATGTCCGCTTAAAGCACAGCGAAAGGTCATTGCAGCTGTGACAGCATCTCTGATTTCACCGATCATGATAACATCCGGATCATGACGCAGCAGCTGACGAATTCCCTCTTCATAAGTAAAATTCAATTTTTCATTCACCTGCAGCTGCAGAAAAGCAGGATTCAATATTTCAATAGGATCTTCCAAAGTAATGACTTTCAGTTGTTCATTGCGGCTGATCTCACTTAACAAAGCATTCAGTGTTGTCGTTTTTCCGGAATTGGTCGGTCCGCTGAAACAAATCAATCCTGTCCGCATATGACACCATTGCAAAAATAATTCCTGCTGCTTTTTATCCTTGGTCAGATCTTTGATCTGAAATTGTGCATGATTGTTGAGAATACGCAGGACCCCTGTTTGTGACTGAAGTGTTGCAATCAAAGAAAACCGAAAATATAAATGGATTTTCTCATTGAACAGCAGATCAAAGGTTCCTGATTGAGGCGTCATCAAATTGCCCAGATCCAAATTAGCCCGATACTTGATATATTGAAAAAGCTGCATCCCCTGCTCAAGATCAATTTTTTTAAAGCCTTTTAATGTTCTCAATGAACATATACAGACATCATCTTTGATCATAAAATGAATATCACTGGCTTTTTCCTTTTGAGCCAGTAAGATCAAATCATAAAATAATTCTTTCATAAACCACCTCACTATTTTTATAGGCAGCAAACAGAAAAAAGAACAAAAAAAATCATCTTTTTCAAGATGATCATTTTAAATATGGATTATGTTCAAATTCATAAAATAAGGTTGTAGATGGACCATGTCCAGGATAAACGATCCAGTCCTTTGTCATTGCAGATAAAGCTTTGCATGTATTGACCATCTGACTCGGACTTGCCCAAGCCAGATCAGTTCTGCCGATTCCTTCTTTAAACAAAACATCTCCGCTGAACATAACATCTTCCATGCACAGACATACACTGCCCAAAGTGTGTCCGGGCATTGGCAGAACATCAAATTCAAAGCTGCCGATCTTCATATGTGAAGTATAATGCTTAGGCTTTGTATGAACCGTAAATTCACGCATCATATAAGAACCGTTCAATCGAACATCTTGAAGCATCGGTGCATCCTCTTCACTGATGTATACCGGACAATTCAATTTCTTGACCAATTCATCCACAGCACCAATGTGATCAAAATGTCCATGCGTCAGCAGAATTGCCTCTGTCTGTTTGCCGTCGACCGCTTCTAAAATGCGGCGCGGAGTGGATCCCGGGTCAACGATGATCACATGACCATTTTCTTCAATCAGATAACAATTGACCTGCATCTCACCTAAAACAAGTGTTTTGATATTTTTCATTATCATGCATAAATATAAAAAAAGTCCTGCGGACTCTTTTTATTTCTTCTCCTTGTGTTCTGTTTTTTTATTGCAACGTGGGCAGTATTTTTGAACTGACATACGGTCAGGATGTTTCTTTTTATTTCTAGTTGAGATGTAATTTTCTTCACCACATACAGAACATTTTAAAGTTAATCTATCTCTCATGGTTCATCCTCCTTGATTCGCTAGTCAATTATATCATAGTCTTTTCGAAATTTCTACCCCATTTTTATGCATAATCTACGCTTTTAAGCGCCTTTTTCATCGATTTGGCAGCAAGACTGCCAAAAAATGATTATTCATAAGTTTTATAGTATTCTTCCAGCACTCTTTCCATAATTGTAACAGCGATATTGGACTGGCTGCGATCATTGTTGGAATCCGGTGCGACACAGACAAACGCAATTGTCGGATTATCTGCCGGAGCAAAGCCGACAACGCTGGAATTTGTACGAATATAGGCATTTGTCAATTCGGCAGTTCCAGTCTTAGCAGCAATATCCTTGTTCATGCTTCTGAATCTTGTACCGCAGAAGCCTGTATTGACACATTCAATCATTCCTTCTCTGACACGATCCAAATATTCTTCATTTCCGTACAGATTCGAAATGACCTGTGTTCCGTATTGATATACAACAGATTCTTCAGAATTCACTTCACGCACTTCTTTTAAGAAATGAGGCTTCACCTTACGTCCGGTTGCGACTGTTGAAACATACTGTGCCAGCTGCAGAGGTGTATAAGATTCATATTGACCGATCGAATAGTCCAATAAAGAAACTTCATTGTCATTTGTACCGGCAACACCGCTTTCTTCAAATGGCAGATCTATCTGGGTCGGTACCCCTAAACCAAACATGCTGTAGTATTTGCGGTATGTATCATAGGTATCTTCAAACAAAGGCAAATACAATGGCGCATTCGGTACATAAACGCCCCCTGCCATGCGAATGGCAATATGGAACATATAAACATTACTTGATTGAGCAATGGCTTCAATATCATTAATCAGACCTTTATTAGTTGCGGAAGCTTTGCAGGCGGTATCCTTGAAGCAGATCGGTGCATCCAAAATAATTTCTCCCGGTGAGACGGCCCCTTCATTTAAGCCCATATATAAAGTTGCCAGTTTGACAATGGATCCCGGCATATTGTTCTGCAGATAATTGCCGGAAGCATACGGCATAAAGCCTTCGCCATCTTCCAGCTGCTGCTGTCCGCTCATGACCAATATTTCACCGGTATTCGGATCCATCAGTATAACAAATGCTTCATCGAAATATTTACGATATTCATTGTCTTCTTCTTCCGTCAAAACATCCTGAATGATCTGATCGACTTTCTGCTGCAGATCAATATCAATGGTCAGCTGCAGATCATAGCCCTTCTTTCCTTCCTGAATCGGTGTCATGATAGCAATGCCGCTTTCCTCATCATAGGTAATCTCATTGATCGTATTTTCACCTTTCAGATAGTTTTCATATTGCTCCTCTAATCCGCTGGAACCAAATCGTTCATTCAGTGCATAGCCTTTCGCCAAATAATAATCCATGGTTTCTTCTTCCAAACCATTGGTTGCAACTGTACCGAAAACATCACGCAAAGTGGAACCATACGGATAAGTTCTTTTCCAGTCAGCCTGAACATCAAAACCAGGGAAATCAACTTTATGTTCAATCAGATAAGACACATCTTCTGTCGAAGCATCTTCAACAATAATGCTGGAATTCTGTTCTGTCGCTTTTTCCATCTTCAGCATGACAGGCCAAGCAATGTATTTCTGTTCATTGCTCAAATAGCCTGCTTCTCTTTCTTCAGCAGTCAATGGAACTTCTTTGATTTCATCAATCATTTCCTGTGTGATGCGGGAAATTTTAATAGGATAAATAATAGATTCCAATGAAACAGTATCGCTGGTTTTCGCAATTGCATCCTGCATTTCCTGTTCGCTCAGCAAAGAATTACCGTAATCTTCACTTACCTGAAGATAATAATCCTGCCATTCACGGAATGATGCTTCTTCACTGCCGATATCAAATTCAACAGCAAAATCATATGCCAGTTGCCATTTTTCTTCACTGTAAGAATCAACATAATTCGGCGGATAATACGTAATGTTCAATACATCATCGTTGCCGACCAGCAAATTGCCGTTGCGGTCATACATCTCGCCTCGAGGAGGCGTTACTACTTGATTCTTTCGTGTATAAGCTTCCAGCTTCATCGTATAGCTTTCATTTTCAAAAATCTGAATATAAGTCAAGCGCATGCCCAATATCAAAAAGCACACAGCAATACAGGCAATCACAATATTGGCCCGCTGATTCACGATCTTGAAAAAATCAAACTGTTTCTTTAATAAATCAGAACTGTTTTTTCTATTTTTTTGGTCTATTTCTCGAAATGGATTTTTTAGCATGTTCTTATTATAACGCAAAACACAGGAAATTGTACATCGAATTATGATATACTTGTAATGAGGTGAAAATATGAATCATCGTGAACAAACTCGTCCTGTCTTCGTCAACGGACTGCAGATAGGAAAACAAAATAAAGTTGTTATTCAATCGATGTGCAACACCAAAACCAGTGATATTGATGCGACTGTCAAGCAAATTCTGGAATTGGAAAAAGCCGGCTGTGAACTTGTACGCTTAGCGGTTGTCGATGAAAAAGAGGCTCAATGCATCGCTCAGATCAAAAAGCAGGTGCATATACCGCTTGTTGCGGATATTCATTATAATTATCGAGTAGCAATTGCAGCTGTGGAAGCCGGAGTAGATAAGATCCGTCTCAATCCAGGCAACATCGGTTCAAAAGAAAACGTACAGAAAGTAGTGGAAGTATGCAAAAAGCATCATGTTCCTATCCGCATCGGCATCAACTCCGGATCCTTGGAAAAGGATATTCATGATAAATACGGAAAGCCTTGTGCTCAGGGAATGATCGAAAGCGCTCAAAGACATGTAAAGATATTGGAAGATCTGGATTTTCACGATATTGTTTTATCTTTTAAATCCAGTGATGTCAATTTATGCATTGAGGTCTATCGCTTAGCTGCCCAAACATTTCCCTATCCGCTGCATCTGGGTGTAACAGAGGCAGGCACAATGCTGACAAGTTCCATTAAATCCAGTGCTGCATTATCTATATTGCTTCATGAAGGTATCGGCGATACGATCCGCATTTCTGTCAATGGAGATCCTGTCAATGAAATCATCATCTGCAAACAGCTGCTGAAATGCTTAGGCTTGATCAATAATGTACCGAATCTGATTGCTTGTCCGATGTGCGGCAGAACCAGCTATGATATCGAAAGTGTCATCAAAGAGATTGAACCATTTCTTTTATCCATCAATGCTGATATCACAGTAGCTATCATGGGCTGTGCTGTCAATGGACCAGGTGAAGCCCGACATGCTGATATTGCCATTGCTGGAGGAAAAGATGAAGGCCTATTGATCAAAAAAGGCGTTATCATAGAAAAACTGCCGACAAGTCAGATGGCAGCAAGATTAAAAGAAGAAATAATAAAAATGACATCATAACAAAAGCCCCATATTATTATCGGGGCTTTTGTTATAAGGATAGGGATATGAAAAAATTTTAAGACATTGAAACAATATCTTCTTACTGACAGCAATGTTTGATTAGAGGGTTAGGGATTTGCTGCCAGATGAAAGATGTACTTTATCTTCCATGCTTTTATCATACTCACTGAACGTGAAAATTAAGTGAAAATTAAGAAAACTTTTGATGAAATCATTTCCTTAATACTGACAATGCATTTTCATCAAAGCATCTGTTTTTCAGCATCTCAATTTCAATCCCATAAGGAGCATGTCCATTGATATATGGTGTTTCCAATATTTTGGCAACATGTGCGGTTCTTGGATGATGAGCAATTTGACATAAAGCATCAAAGCCAATTTGTCCAAAACCTATATTGGCATGACGATCCTTTCTGGCTCCTTTCACATTGACAGAATCATTCAGATGAATGACATGCAAATGTTCTAAACCGATGACTTGATCAAATTCATCCAGCAAAGCATCAAAATCGGAAACATCATAACCTGCATCATGCATATGGCAAGTATCCAGGCAAACACCTAAAGGATACTGACATCCCTGCATGATCTGAGCAATTTCTTCCAAAGTATGACCGCATTCACTTCCCTTGCCAGCCATCGTTTCAATACACACCAAAACTTGATTGGTTTCACTCAAGGCTTGATTCAATCCAGCAATGATGCTTTCAATTCCCTTTTCAATGCCGCTGCCGACATGAGATCCGGGATGAAGCACAAGATACTTGGCGCCGATAGCTTCACTTCGCTTGATTTCATTCTGCAGAAGTTCAACCCCTAATTGAAAAGTTTCAGGTTTCTGTGTATTCGCCAAATTGATCAGATATGGGGCATGAATAATTATTTGATTGAATGGAATGTTATGTTCTTCTAGTAAAGCTTTTGCTTCTTCAATCTTTAATTTTTCCAAAGGAACACGGCGGCTGTTCTGCGGTGCTCCTGTATAGATCATCATGGCATTCGCCTGATAGCTGAGCATTTCCTTGACTGAACCCACAAGGTATTCACTGCCGCTCATGCTTACATGAGAACCAATGATCATTGTTCATTTCCTCGCTTTTCGATTTGTTTCAATTGAGCTCTTTCTTTTTTCTGTCGCTTGATATCTTCCTGAATCATCGCACGTTTCGCTTTGCGTCTTAATTTTTCAACTTCGGCTGCTCTTTTTTTCTTATACCCCGGCTTCACTACTTTCTTTTTTCGATTGACAATCTTTGAAATTTCTGAAGCAAGCGGATCTTCTTTGAATTCTTTTTTGGTATGAATCGTTCTCATGTCGCTCCATACACCATTTTTGATATTTTTCTGTTTAAATCCAATGCCTCGTGTCTGAAGCTGTTTGATTGCTTGTTCATCTTCACTTCTGAATAAAGTAAAGCAAGTTCCGCTTTGACCCGCACGTCCGGTTCTTCCGCTGCGGTGAATATAAAAATCCAGATCACTTGGCAATCCCAAGGAAATAACATGACTGACACCGTCAATATCAATTCCTCTGGCCGCAATATCAGTCGCTACCACATAGCTCTTTTCCAGATTCATCAGATTCTTCATAGAGTTCTTGCGGGCGCGTGCCTGCATATCTCCATGGAGCTCAATCAAGTCATAACCGGCATCCCGCATCATCTGAGCAGCACTGGCTGCCTGCTGTCTGGTATTGGCAAAAATCAGACAGACATAAGGCGTAAAGCCTTTGAGCACTTCCAAAAGTTTTTCTTCATAGCTCATATGTTTGCACGGAATTAGAATATGTTCAATCTTAGGTGCTGACAAGTGAGTATTATCTTCAATTTCAACTGTCACAGGTGCCTGCATGTATTTTTTCAAAAATGGTTTTAAGCCCATTGGTATTGTGGCAGAAAAAGACAGCATCTGCAGATCAGAACGCATGCGTGAAGCAATTGCATCAATGTCTTCAAGAAAACCAAATTCCAAAGTCATATCCGCTTCATCGACAACTAAAATGCTTGCTTTTTCAACACGCAAGGTCTTTTCCTGAAGAAACATGTCCTTGATTCTTCCCGGCGTACCGATAACAATATGCGGCTGCTGCTTCAAGGTAGTACGGCTTTTATCCGTACCTCCGGCAATCAGACGCACACGCAGTCCTGGATAAGCTTCCTGCATCTTCACAGCACGGTTATAGAGCTGCATAGCCAATTCTCGAGTAGGGGCAGTAATCACTGCCTGCACTTCGTTGATTTCAGCATCCACTCTTTCCATGATCGGAATCAAAAAGGCATGTGTCTTCCCTGTTCCGGTATCTGAAATGCCAATAATATCTTTTCCTTTGCAAGCCAAAGGAATCACCTGCTGCTGGATCGGTGTAGGTTCAGTAAATCCGTTTAATTCAATAAATTTTTTCGTTTCAGGACGAAATGTATAATCACTGTATTTGCTCATTTTCTCATCTCCTTTCAAAAAGGCTTATTCATTATAACATAACTCTTGATTTATGGTAATATAATGATGAGGTGAATTATGCAAGTTATCAAAGTTACTCCCCGAGGATACTGCAAAGGTGTGGTAAAAGCTATCAATATGGCCAAAAATACACGAAAAATGTATCCAAATGAAAAAATCACAATATTAGGACATCTGGTTCATAATAAATATGTAACAGAAGCATTGAAACAATTAAATATTGAAACCTTGGATCAAAAAGGTTCCCGCGAAGAACTGTTAGATCTGATTCAGGAAGGCATTGTCATTTTTACGGCTCATGGGGTCAGTCCATCAGTCATGACAAAAGCAAAAGAAAAAGGATTGATCATTGTCGATGCTACATGCAGTGATGTGGCTAAGATTCATGAACTTATTTTTGAAAGCTTAGCCAACAAGATGGAAATCGGCTATATCGGCAAGAAAAATCATCCGGAAAGTGAAGCTGTACTGGCCATTTCTTCTCATGTGCATCTCATTGAATCAATAAATGATATTCCTCAAGCTGATGATCGAAATTGGCTTTTTACCAATCAGACAACTCTGTCCTTTTATGATACTCAGCTTTTGTTTGATGAAATCAAAAAAAGATTTCCCAATGCTCAGATCCACAATGACATCTGCCAAGCAACCTATCTGCGCCAGCAGGCTGTATTGGATCTCAAGAATGCCGATGCCTTGATTGTTGTCGGCGATCCTCATTCCCACAACACACAGCGCTTAGCTGAACTGGGCCGAAGAAATACACCACAAGTTTTTGCCGTTGAATCTGCCAAAGATCTCAAGCAAATTGATCTGCAGGGCATACAGGTCTGTGCGGTAACTTCAGGTGCCTCCACTCCGACCTGCATCACTCAGCAAGTCATTGAAGCATTAGAAAGCGGATGCTGTGACAAAGAAATTGACTTATCCAAGATCATATAAAAACATGTACCTATCCAAGTACATGTTTTTTATTAAAGTGAAGCCAGCTGTTCATTGATTTGATCCAGAAGTTCAGCTAATTCTTGTTTCTTTGCGGATTGTTCCATCTGAGAAACAATCGCTCCCAATCTTTCTTTTCTGAAATTCCAATAATTTTTGTAATCATTCAGATGAGTGCAGTACTTACCGAATTTCATTTCTTTTTCGCTTAAATAAGCAGCGGGTTCATTGACATATTTTAAGATGAAATAAAAGTGTCCTTCCTGAACAATTGATTCATCCGTCAAGTTCAAATCGTGTTCATAAGCCCATTTTCTCATTTCATCTGCATCACTGTTCGGCTGAAGAATGATTGTATGAAATTGTTTGATTTTTTCATGCGATAAGATCATTTTCATCGTTTCTACACCCATGCCGGCAATGACACAGACATTCGCATCTTCCGGTACATTCTGCAATCCATCAGATAAAACTGGAATCACTTTATTCTGCAGATTATTTTCATTGATCGTAGATAATGCCGCATTCAAAGGTCCCTGCTTCACATCACAGGCATACGCCTTAACAACAATTCCCTTCTGCACGGCATCACATGCCAGATAAGCATGATCACAGCCGATATCAGCCAATATGCTATTCTGCGGAATAAAGCTTTCAATCGCAGAAAGACGACGTGTCAGCTTCATTATGGTTTATCAACGAAGTCTTTTAAACGTTTGCTTCGTGTAGGATGCTTTAATTTACGCAAAGCTTTTGCTTCAATCTGACGAATACGTTCACGCGTAACATTGAATTCTTTTCCAACTTCCTCCAATGTTCTGGTTCTTCCATCATACAGACCAAAACGCAGACGAAGTACTTTTTCTTCACGTTCGGTCAATCCCTGCAGTACCGTGTTGATTTCATCTTTCAATAATTGATTATTGGCATATTCATCTGGGGATAAAGCTTCTTTATCTTCAATGAAATCTCCTAAATGCGAATCATCTTCTTCACCGATAGGCGTTTCCAATGAAACAGGTTCCAAAGCAATCTTCTGAATTTCACGCACTTTTTCAGGTGAAATTCCATCCATCTTGGCAGCAATTTCTTCTGCCGTTGGATCTCTGCCCAGATCCTGTACTAATTGACGCTGAATACGAGTCAGCTTATTGATGGTTTCAACCATATGTACTGGAATACGAATTGTTCTTGCCTGATCCGCAATTGCACGGGTGATGGCCTGACGGATCCACCATGTGGCATATGTAGAAAATTTAAAGCCTTTTGTATAGTCAAATTTTTCAACCGCTTTGACAAGCCCCATATTTCCTTCCTGAATCAAATCAAGGAAAAGCATACCGCGGCCAACATATTTTTTAGCGATAGAAACAACCAAACGTAAGTTGGCAGCAATCAAGATCTTCTTCGCTTCTTCATCACCAGCCTGAATACGTCGAGCAATTTCCGGCTCATCTTCAGGATTCAATAAATCTACTCGCCCGATTTCTTTCAAATACATTTTGACAGGATCATTGATCTTTGTTTGTGTCGAATTCGCAAATGATTTTTCCAGTGATTCAATATCACTTGCCAAAGCATCGTCATCATCAAATTCATCCCCATCAAGATCAGCGTCATCAAAATCATCCAGATCATCCGGATCCAATGCCAATTCAGTATCTGCAATGCTCAGGTCGATATCTTCGTCCTCATCATCTTTGATTTCCACATTGTTATCTGCGAAATAATTGATCAATTCATCCATATCTGTATCATTCAGATCCAAATGCTCTGTAGCATCCAAAATATCCTTTTGATACAAAACATGATTTACTTTATATGCATCCAACAATTCCTGTTTGATTTCATCTAACGTCTTGATTTCTTTCAATTCTTTTGTTTTGCTCATGCAAGTCCTCCTTACTGAATCAGCTGATGATTCATCAGCTCCATCTTTTCCTGCTGTTTTTTAATGATCTGGTTTCCGATTTCTCCTTTTTTTAAAGGATCAGAAATTTTGCTGATCAGATCATTTAATTTATTGATCTCATGATCAATACAGCTAATCTTGATCTTGGTGCAGGCATCTTTAAATACTTTGGGGTTGTACTCCAGCGGTGCCAGATCCCAATCAGAAAGTTCAATGAGCAGTTCACGCACTTCTTCTTCTGCAATTGCACTTAATAAATCTGCGATTTCGATCGTATTGCTTTTGCGATAAGCATCTATAATGTAAATAGCTAACTTATTGCAGACTGAGTGAGGCAAAAAGCCCAATTCTTCTTTAAAGCGATTGCATGCCTGCAGTGATAAAAGCATTTCTGAAAGAATTTCATACTCAGCTGCACTGCCGGCCTTGCTGCTCTGCACAATCTTTTGTGAAACTTTTTTGGTCTGTGTTTGAGTGCGCATATCAAACTGCGTTAACTCCTGCAGACGCTTGTATGCCTGTTCTTTGGCAAATTGTTCACGTACTTTTTCTATTTGAGACTGCAGCAATTTGGCAAATTCCACTCGCTGGGAATAATTCTCCAAATTGTATTTTTTCTGCAGATATTCAAAAAGAAAATCAATCCATGAAATAGTTTTGTTTGACAGGCTGATCAATTCTTCCCTGCCATATTTCTCAATAATTTCATCCGGGTCCAATCCCGTCTTATTATTTACAACTTCAAATTCAAGATTCATGTCACTGGCCAGTATGCCGAATTTATAGATGGCGTTGATTCCTGCTTCATCCCCGTCATAGCATACGTCAACACGAACATGTAATCCTTTCAAAAGAGCAATCTGTTCCTTGGTGCAGGCCGTTCCCAATGTCGCAACAACATCTCCGATGCCCACCTTTTCAAAAGCAATGACATCCATCGCTCCTTCTACCAGCAAAACACGCTTTGTCTGCCGGCAGATTTCTTTGGCACGATGATAATTAAAAATCACATTTCCTTTGATATAACAGATAGTTTCCTGAGTATTGATATATTTTGCTTCTTCGCCGCTGCCGAAACGTCTTGCCGTAAAAGCAATCGGATGTCCTTGGCGATCATGGATCGGAATCATGATACGATTGGCAAACACATCATGAATACCGCTGGATGTCAGGCGCACCACATTGCTTTCCACCAAATCCTTATCCGCAAACTTTTTCGCATGCAGAAACCGATACAAAGCATCATTGGGCGGATTATAGCCAATCTGAAACTTTTCAATCAGATTATCCTGAATCCCGCGTTGATGCAGATAATCAACCACACTGCTTCCCAATGAACTTTTTAATGAGTAATTGGTGTAATCAATGGCCGCCTGATTGACTTTATGGATGGCACTGACTCTGGGATCAATTTTTTCATAGCTCTCTGACTTATCATATTCAGATACATCTACATGCACCATCTCAGCCACTTTCACAATACTCTCAACATAGGAAATATTTTCAAAGCGGCTTACAAAGCCGAAAACATTGCCCGCTGCACCGCAGACAAAGCACTTGAAGATCTGCTTATCCGCGGAAATAGAAAGCGAAGGATCATGGTCATCATGAAAAGGACAAACGCATACATAGTTTCTGCCTTTACGTGTAATGGGCACATATTTGGCAATCACTTCTGCTATATCTGCTTTTGAACGAATTTCACGTATTTTTTCTTCGCTGATACGAGCCAATGTTCTCACCTCAATTAAAATTGAATTCTTTCTTTGATGTAATCCTTAACTTCATTCAATGGCAGACGTACCTGTTCCATCGTATCACGGTCACGCACTGTCACACAGCCATCATTTTCTGTATCAAAATCCACAGTAATACAGAAAGGTGTACCGATAGCATCCTGACGGCGATAACGCTTGCCGATGCTTCCGGCATCATCAAATTCAACAGCAAAATCACCTGCCAGCATTTCAAATACTTCCATTGCCTTTTCACTTTGCTTTTTAGAAAGCGGTGTGATGCATGCCTTATATGGCGCCATAGCAGGATGGAAATGCATGACAATTCGAGTATCATTGTCATTGATCACTTCTTCATCATAAGCATCACAGAACATGCTCAAGAAGACACGTTCTACCCCAACTGCCGGTTCGATGCAGTAAGGAACATATTTTTCATTGGTTGCTGGATCCAAATATTCAAAATTTGTTTTCGCATGTTCCATATGGCGTTTGAGGTCATAGTCTGTACGATCGGCAATTCCCCATAATTCTCCCCAGCCAAACGGAAATTTATACTCAATATCGCAAGTTGCGACGGAATAGAAGGATAATTCTTCTTTTGCATGATCTCTGAAACGCAGATTTTCCGCTTTTACTCCATAATGCTGCAAGAAATCCATGCAATAATTCTTCCAATAATCATACCATTCTAAATCTGTTCCCGGTTTACAGAAAAATTCCATTTCCATCTGTTCAAATTCACGTGTACGGAAAATAAAGTTTCCAGGTGTGATCTCATTGCGGAATGATTTTCCAAACTGACAAATACCAAAAGGAATCTTTTTGCGCATCGTGCGCTGTACATTTTTAAAATTGACAAACATTCCCTGTGCTGTTTCAGGACGCAGATAAATCGTACTCTTCGCATCCTCTAAAGTTCCCTGGAATGTTTTGAACATCAAATTGAATTGACGAATCTCTGTAAAATCATGAGCTCCGCAATCTGGACATCCAATATGATTTTCTTTAATATAATTCATCATTTCTTCGTTGCTCCAGCCTTCTGGATTTACGGTTCCTTTTGAAAATTCTTCAATCAGATGATCGGCACGATGACGTGTCTTGCACACTTTGCAATCCATCAAAGGATCAGAGAATCCAGCCAAGTGACCGGTAGCTTCCCAAACCTTCGGATTCATCAAGATAGCTGTCTGGATCCCGACATTATAAGGGGAACTCTGGACAAATTTCTTCCACCAGGCAGCTTTGATATTGTTTTTCAGTTCCACACCTAATGGGCCAAAATCCCAAGTATTGCTTAAACCGCCATAAATCTCAGACCCCTGATAAACAAAGCCTGAGTTTTTTGCGTGATTCACAATGGTTTCAAATTTTACATCCTTCATTTTCACATCTCCTCTTAGAAATGCTATTTTTCTACAAAAAACGGGCATAGAAAAGGCATTTTCGCATACAATAATTTATACCACAAAAACTAGAGCCTTGTCAATCAATTCAAGACATTCAAATGTCCTAAAAAGGCAGCTCCATTCATTTTAAATTCACCATGTAATTCCAGCATTCCAAGCAGCACTTCCACGATATCATATTCCCATGGACCATAAGACTCCAGCAATGGCAGCTGTTTCAAGTCAGCATGAGTCAAATAGCGCAGCTGACGCAGTTTCTCTGCAGGAAAATGACGATGCACCGATGGCTTAAAACAATCTTTGCAGATAAACCCGCCTTCCTTCAAAGAAACAGCACAGATGGACTGCTTTGTATTGCATATGACACAAGAATCACTCCATAAAGCAATTCCGCTTAAGCGCAGGATCATACATAAAAATAAGCTGAAAACGCAGTAAGGATGCCTGCTTGTTTCTAAAGCCTGCAAATAGGCACAGCATTCATTAAAATCCAATTCTGTTTCACGGATATTGATCTTATCCAAGGCTTCCATCATGCAGCAGGCCAATGTCTGTTTCAGCAGATCTTCCCGAACCATTCGATACGAATGAATCACATCGACACTTTTGATCACATGAGTTGTCTTGGCATTGCTTTGAAGCAAATGAAACATGGAATGAGTATACAATTGACATCCTCTGGCATTTTTTGAATTCACTTTTAAGATTCCTTTTGCCTTCAATGTCACTTTGCCCTGTGCAGTCAGTACATGCAGCAAAGCATCTGCTTCATTGATCTCACTGAAAGAAATCACAAGTCCTTCTATATCATTCATCCATTTCTCCTATACCGAACTGATGAATCTTACTTTCTTTATTGCGCCAGTTTTCTTCGACACGCACATAGCATTCCAATTCTACTCTGCGTCCTAAAATATGGCGCAGATCTCTGCGCGCATCCTGCGTGATCGAAGCAATCATCTTGCCTTGTGAACCAATCAAAATTCCTTTCTGAGAAGCTCTTTCTACAATGATCAAGGCTTGAATATATGTCTTGGTTTCTGTATCTTCACGATTTTCAATCACCACAGCAACCGAATGCGGCACTTCTTCCTGAGTGCGCCAAATAATTTTTTCACGGATCAATTCACTGATCAAGAAGTTTTCATCATGATCGCAGATCGTTGATTCATCAAAATACATCGGACCTTCCGGCAGATAAGTTCTGCTGATGTCCAAAAGCTTGTCCACATTAATCTTTTCTGTGGCACTGATCGGAAATATTTCAATGAAATTTGCTCTTTTGGACCACTGCAGGATCAATTGCATCAGTTTATCCTTGCTGATCAGATCCACTTTATTTAACAGCAATATAATATTGTTTGATTTATCTTTGATCTGATTCAGAACAAATTCTTCCCCGCTGCCAAACGGCACCGATGCATCCACCATATAATAAATCAAATCTACATCTGCAAGGCTGGCATAAGCTGATTTATTCAAAGTTCTGCCCAAAGCATGATGCGGTTTATGAATGCCCGGTGTATCAATAAAGATCATCTGAGAATCTTCCTCTGTCAAAATTCCCATGATATTATTGCGCGTTGTCTGCGGCTTACTTGAAATAATGGCCAATTTGCGATTCATGATTGCATTCAGCAAAGTACTTTTCCCTGCATTGGGACGGCCGACAATAGCAACAAAACCACTGCGCATTATAGATCCGCTCCTGTAAAGCTCATCGGCATCAATTCCTCAATCGTTGTTTCCATCTGTTCAGAACGATTGGCCAAATAAATCGGTGTATCGCCATTCAAAAGTTCTACCAGTACTTGACGGCATGCTCCGCAAGGGGCTGCAATCGTCTTGCCTTCGCATACAATAGCAATCGCTTCAATATCCTCTTTGCGGACACCTTTGGAATAAGCAGCAAAAATAGCACTTCTCTCTGCACAGTTGCTTAAGCCATATGAAGCATTTTCAATATTGGCACCATCATAAAAATCACCATTCTTTGTTTTTACACAGGCACCTACTCGATAGTTCGAATAAGGGGCATAAGCATTTTCTAAATTTTTAAAAGCTCGATTTAATAATTCCTGATCAATCATCTAAATACTCCTTTCAGGACAGCCAGTCCTACGATAACGGCAATCACGCAGACAACAATTACTGCCGCTGCACTCAGATCCTTGACCTGACGGATCATCGGATCCTCTCTATATTCCACTTTGTTGCATAAGATCTCTATAGCTGTATTGAATATCTCTGCAGCAATAACCGCCAAAATACAGCATAAGATCAAGACCCATTCCATTGCTGTAAAAGAATAAAAAAGGCCAAATACAATGACACATAATCCAATTGCAATCTGCACAAAGACGCTTTTGTCAAGCACAGCTAAATAAAGACCATGAAAAGCATTCTTGAATTTATTAAAAAGTGAATCCATCTAATATCACATCCTGCAGTTCAAACATTTCCTTTTCATCTTCTTCATTCATGTGATCATATCCCAAAAGATGCAAAAGACCATGTGTAAACAAAAACATGACTTCTCTTTTTTCACTATGTCCATATTCTTTCGCCTGAGCAGCAACCGCTTCAATATTAATAAAAATATCGCCCAGTTCTTCCTCCAGTTCCGCCAGCTCCATTTCATCCTCTGCATCATGAATTGCAAAAGAAATCACATCTGTCGGACGATCAATCTGCCGATAATCACGATTGATCTCATGAATTTGCTTTGCATCGACAAAAATCAGTGAGCAGCAGCAATCTGTATCGATCTGAAGCACTTGTGCACATTTGTTTAAAATAGCTTCAAAACTGTCTGCATACTGCATCCATGTATCATCATTCGTCTGATTGACAATATTTACTTCCATTTTTTAGCTCCCATCTTTTTTCGCATTCATTATACCACAGAATTATCATAAGATAGAAACTGTACATTTAAAAAAATCTAATTTATGAGATATTTTCAAAAATAATTGCTTTTTTGCTCCAAACTAACCAAAACAAAAAACGATTGATTGTTCTTTGATGATGAAGATTATCATAGAGAACAACTTTTTTCGCAACTTCTTCAACCAAAACATAATGGCCCTGACGAAAAAAGGAAATATAAGCAATGTAAGGTGTTGAGGTAATCAATCGCAGTGACATAACTCCTTGGCACTTCTTTACCTTGCGGCACTCACATAAAAGATCATAGAAGCTTAAGCCCTTCGCTGTTAATTTTCCGCTGCAGATTTCAATAGCCTCTTCCATCGGCCATCCATACTTTTCCTGCAGTCTTTTCAATACGGCAATTGCACAATTCATAAACTCACCTCACTTTTTATATATGCACAAAAAGAAAAAAAGTCAGTTTTATTTCTGACTTTTAATGGAAAAAATAATATGCGGCATATCGATGCCATGATAATGCTTCACAAAAGTTTTTGTCGGTTCCATGCCGTTGCGCAAGGCTACTTTCTGAGAAGCCAGATTGTTATCGCGGATGATAGAAGTTACTTCTTCAGCCTTTAAGACTTGAAAAGCATATTCCTTGCAGGCCGCAGCACATTCTGCCGCAAATCCCTTGTGCCAATAGGCTCTGTTTAACAGATACCCGATCTCAAGCTTATCTCCGTAAGGTGTTTCCTGCATCGTAAGACCGCATTGTCCGATCAGCTTGCCGCTTTCTTTTTTCAATCATGGCCCACAAGCCAAAGCCAAAAGTTTCATAACGTTTCATCTGGCGTATGATCCATTCTTTGACTTCCTCATCACTGAATGCATGCTCATAGGCTGTCATCGTTTCCTCATCCTGTAAGATCAAAGCAATCTCTTTGAAATCATCAAGACTCATTTCTCTTAAAATTGTTCTTTGTGTTGTTAGTATTGTTTTCATATTTTTCATAAGTATCCAATATTTTCTGAACAATCGGGTGACGGACAACATCCAAGCTTGTCAGCTCTACCACACCGATTTCTTTGATATCCTTTAAAATTTCAATGGCCTGTGTCAGACCGGACTCACTTTTCTTAGCGAGGTCAATCTGAGAAGCATCACCGGTAATCACAACTTTGGAGTTAAAGCCCATACGGGTCAAAAACATTTTCATCTGGGAAGAAGTCGTATTTTGAGCTTCATCCAAAATAATAAACGCATTATCCAATGTTCTTCCACGCATATAAGCCAACGGCGCAATTTCAATCACTTCTTTTTCCAAAAGCTTGCTGACTTGTTCATGTCCCAAAACATCGTACAAGGCATCATATAAAGGGCGCAGATACGGATCTACCTTTTCTTTCAGATCGCCCGGAAGAAAACCGAGATTTTCTCCTGCTTCCACTGCCGGACGAGTCAATATCAAACGTGTATAGCTGCCTTTTTTGAGCTGTGTTACCGCATAAACAACAGCTAAATATGTTTTTCCTGTTCCGGCGACTCCGCTGGCAAATACAATATCCTTGCTGTCCATGGCCTTTACCAAAAGACGCTGACCGATTGTTTTCGGATAAATCAATTTGCCGCTGACTGTTTTGGCAATCGGCTCACAGCTCAAATGCTCCAATTTAACATCTTTATTTCGTTTGACCAAATTGATCAGATAATATACATCACTTTCATTCAATTTTTTCTGTTCAGCAATCAATTCATGACAAGCTTTGATGATCTTCGCACACATGAAATAATCTTCTTCATTGTCATAGTTCAATAAAAAACCTTCATCATATAAAGCAATTTCAACATTGAACGCTTCACAAAGCATATGAAGATTTTTATCATTTGTGCCGCACATCAGCATTCTTTCTTCAAGTTCCCAATAAGTACAATCCAAATATTTACTCTGTTTCATTCAATTCTCCTGTAACAGCGATCTGTTCATATAAAACATAATAGTTTTTCATCATTATTTTATCTTCTTTTTCCATAAATTGTAAAGGTATTTCTTTGACGATATATTCATCCTTTTCCAGCATTTCAGATACCTGCATGCGGATGGCAAACAAGCATTCATAATACTGCAGCGGCGCAAGATCGGAAAATGGTTCAATCTCTATTTCCATATTCACAAACGTATAGGCATATACTTTGCCGTGAACATACGTTTCTTTTTCTTGATTCATACTGTCAACCAAGATCGGTGAAACCAACAAATCTCCCTGACTGACATGCTGATTCAGCGCAGCTACTTTATTGCCGTGTGTCACATCAAAAGAAGCAATAACACCGTCCTTCTGCGCTACAAGACCTTGGGTGCCGATGATCCATGGCTCTGCATGCTTTTTGCCTAAATAGCGAATATCCAGCTTAGAGCCATTCTTGCTGACTTCAAGCCAATTCAGTTCTTTCTGCAGTTTCAGCCATAATTCATCTTTCAGCTGTTCACTGTTCTGCAAGAAAAACGGGGATTCCATCTGCAGCTCCTCCAGTGTTTCTAAAAGCAGCAGTTCATGAAAAGCACTGTCTCCGCGAATATCTGTTTCAAAAATGATATGACTGACAAACATCCAGCAGATACAGCAGCAAATCAGAGCAGTGACTCGTTCGATGCGCATCAGACTTCTTAAACCCATCCCGATCACTCCGCCGGTATACAAAATCAAAGCTTGCGGATATGTACGCAAAATATCATGACGCGAAGTTATAGAAGCATGAAAATACAATTGATCCGCAGCCTGAATATCATAAATCTGCCAATCATGGCGATGAGCATTTTCCAGAAAATCATAAAGATTTTCATTTAATGCATACGCATCAGTGCCGATTTTCATATGTGAATCCTATTTCCAGCAGCAATCCTTCAATCTTGATCTCATCCTGATTCATCGCCGCTATTTTCAGCTGTGTGCCGATAATTGTGATCGTTGCCTCACTGCACAGCAAAACAATCTTGTCATCACTCACATACAAAATTGAACGGTAACGACTGACATGAAGTGACTTCTTCTCAATAACTATCATGTTCCACCTCACCTTATTATATGAGCTCTTGAACAAGTGTATGAAAAAAAGAGACTGCAATTGCAATCTCTTTCAAATTTATTTTTGAAAACTATTTTCCGCGACGAGCTTTACGTGCAGCTTCCTGTTTCAATTTACGGCGAACGCCTGGTTTAACATAAAACTCTTTTTTGCGAGCTTCAGCGAGGGTACCGTTTCTAGATACCTGACGTTTAAATCTACGCAGAGCATCGTCTAGAACTTCGTTCTCTTTCAGCACTACTTTTGGCATGTACTAACCCTCCCTTCTGATGCAAGCAAATATATTATACAGAATTATGTGAAATTATGCAAGTTTTAATATGAAGAATTTGCATTTTCTCCCTGCATTAATTTTACCCCGGAACTCGTACCTATGCGATCAGCCCCTGCTTTTATCATTTCGTCCATATCTTGAGGGGATTTTACACCTCCGGCAGCCTTCACAAGACAAGCTCCATGCACAGCCTCTTTCATGATTTTTACGACTCTTGGATTCGCTCCTTCAGTAGAAAAACCAGTGCTTGTCTTCACAAAAGTAGCTTTTGCTTTCACACAGCATTCACATGCTTTCACAATTTCTTCATCACTCAAAAGACATGTTTCCAAGATGACCTTGACGCATTTTCCTTCTGCTGCAGCCACAACAGCTTCAATATCCTTTGTGACAAAATCATAATCTTTATCCTTTAAAGCACCGATGTTGATAACCATATCGACTTCACTGGCACCATTGGCAATCGCCTGCTTTGTTTCAAATGCTTTTGTTTCTGAAGTCGTAGCCCCCAGCGGGAAGCCGATTACCGTACAAACCATGACATCAGTCCCTTTCAATACCTCAGCGCAGGCTGAAACCCAGCAAGGATTGACACAGACAGAAGCAAAATCATATTGCTTTGCTTCATCGCATAAAGTTAAGATCTGGCTTTTTGTCGCATTTGCTTTCAGTAATGTGTGATCAATGTACTTACTTGTTTTCATCTTGTTCCTCCTCAATACCTAAATAGTATTTTCTGATGATATCCTTTGCGGCAACATGATCTCCGCAATAAGGTTCCCGTCCGTTTTCTCGATAAATAAAGGTTTCATCCCCTTTACCCAGAATCAAGATCGTATCATCGACTCCCGCCATCTCAATGGACTGACGGATAGCGTCATAACGATCTTCAATAAAGACACACTTTGTATTTTCAATTCCCTGACGAATTTGTGCAGCAATTTCACTTGGATCTTCATCACGAGGATCATCTTCTGTCAAAATAATCGTTGAACAGTATTGATCTGCAATAGAACCAAATACTTTTCTTTTCTTGACATCTCTTTTTCCGGCACTGCCGAATACCGCAATGATATTGCGTTCCGGCGGCGTGATCATACGTGCATACTCAAAGACCTTTTCAAAACCATCCGGTGTATGGGCAAAATCCACAAACACATTGAAAGGCTGTCCCTCATTAATTCTTTCCAATCGTCCATCTACCTGTTCCAGACTGTTCAGGCAGTTCAATATTTCGGTCAATTCCAATCCGCTTGTGCGATGCAGTGCTGCAATGGCACCCAAAAGATTATAGATATTATACAGTGCAATCAAATTCGTCTGCACCGGATATTCTTTTCCTTCATAGATCAGCGTAAATGCAGATCCGCTTGTTCCCAAAGAAATATTATCTGCACGATAAATCGCTTCCTTTTGAATCCCATAGGTAACTATTTTCCCATTGCAGGCTTCTTTGATCTGTTCAAACATTTCATCATCAGCATTGATGATACAGTATTTAGATGGATCCATCATGCGGAACAAGCGTTTTTTGGCTTCCAGATAATTTTCCATGGTTCCGTGAAAATCCAAATGATCATATGTAAAATTCGTAAAGATGGCGGCATCAAAGGAAATGGCATCGACACGGTGAAGTTCCAAACCAATAGAGCTGACCTCCAGCGCCAATGATTTCATTCCGGCCTGCACCATATCATTCGCAATTCGCTGCAGTGAAATGGAATCTGGTGTTGTCAGATCCGGCGGCAATGTCACATCACCGTAACTGATGGAAATTGTTCCGATATAGCCGCATGGTTCAAATCGAGAAAGTACATCGCGAATGATCTTAGCAATTGTGCTCTTGCCGTTAGTTCCAGTTACCCCATACACTTTGAGTTTTCGTGTCGGATAATCGTAGAAACGTGCCGCAATACGATTCATTGTAGAGGTCACATTTTCCACTTTGATATAAACCACTCCGTTTTTCTTATTTTCTACAGGCTTGGAATGCACAATGCATACAGCTCCATTTTCAATTGCCTGATCAATATATTCATGTCCGTCTGTATTCATGCCAGTCAGACAGAAAAACATGCCATGATCCATTTTCTTTCGTGAATCAAAACCTAACTCATGTATTTCGATATGTGGGGCATGATCAAACATGATCGATAGATCCATTCTTATACTCTCCTTTCACCAAAACATCCATTCTCATCTGCCTGTGTAATTTCAACACGGATGCATTTTCCTATCAGCATTTCATCACTGCGGAAGACAACTGGGATATATTCACTGGAATGCCCGCTGCATTCCCCGTTTTTATTTTTTTCTACGATAACTTCTACGGTCTGGCCGATCATCGACTGATGATAGCGCAGACGATATTGTTTGCTTAATTCATTCAGCTGATGAGCTCTTTGCTTTTTAATTGTACCATGAATTTGATTTTTCATCAAAGCTGCTGCTGTTCCCTCTCGCTTGGAATAAGGGAAAACATGCATAAAACTGAAATGTATTTTTTCAAGATTATTTAATGTTTCCTGATGATCTTCTTCTGTTTCATTCGGAAAACCAACCATGATATCGGTAGAAATGGAAATGTTCGGAATACGTCTGCGGATTTCTTCAATCTTCTCAATGTATTCCTGAATTGTATACGGACGATGCATAGCTTTTAAAACGGCATCACTGCCGCTTTGAATCGGGATATGCAGATGAGCTGCAATTCTTTTTTCTTTTTCCATCAATGCAATAAATTCTTCTGTTAATTCATTCATTTCAATGGAAGAAAGACGAATACGCTTCAGTCCCTCTACTTCTTGAAGCATTCGGGAAAGCAGCGCTGTCAGATCTGTACCGATATCACGTCCATAGCGGCCTGTATGAATACCCGCCAATACAATTTCACTGTGACCATGATCGACCAGCTTCTGCGAAAGACGAATCACTTCATCTGCCGGCATGCTTCTTTCACGGCCTCTGGCATATGGAATCACACAATAGGTACAGAATTGATTGCATCCATCCTGGATTTTCAGAAATGCTCGTGTATGAGCTGAAAACTGTTCGACAGGCAATGCTTCAAAAGCGGTTTCTTTCAATTCATGAACATAGTTCTTTTTCTTTCGCTGAGCGACTAAATCTGCCAACTGGTCCAAAAAAACATCTTTGCTGTCACTGCCCACAACAACATCTACACCCTCTATTGCAGCTACTTCTTTTTCAGCTGTCTGTGAATAACAGCCGATGACCGCAATCAATGCCTGCGGATTGTTTTTGATTGCCGCATGGATTTTTTGACGGGATTTGCTGGAAGCTGTATTGGTAACAGCGCATGTATTGATCAAGTAGATATCTGCTTTCTCTTTGAAATCTACTTGCTGATATCCTAATTCAAGACATTTTGCGATGTAGGCTTCCGATTCATAAGAATTGACCTTGCATCCAAGTGTACTGATCGCAAATGTAGTCATTCAATCACCTCTAATTCATTATAAACGACATTGTTCTATTTTAATAGTTTTGTCAGATACTTTTCAAGTTTTTTCTCATGTTTATGATTCAGCCAATGTTGTTCCAATAAAAAAGATAAGATTTCCAATTCATTTTCCTTCTCCCGAAGCAAAACAAACTGCATCAGTTTTTCCATATCTCCATCACATTGAACAAAGGCATACTGATCAATAAAGCGATTCTCTTTTTGAATATATAAAGTATGATTTTCTGCACAATACGCATACAATCGATCGTCTGAGACATGCACCAGCTGCAAAGACGTAAAGCCAAAGCGAATCATATCCTCACTCAATTGTGAATGAAGCGGAATCGAAGAAATATCAAAGCGAAGACGATCATACTGCTTTAATTCAAACAGATTCATTTCATGAGCATATATATGATTGATCCGTTCATCAAAATACGGTACATATGTTATTTGTGCTTCATAAACAATAGCATTCAATGCGGCATACATCGGCTCTAATTCTACATTAATCAGATGATTCTTTTCTGTATAAACCAAAGTATCCCAATAATCATGCATCGAATCATATGCAATCAGAAAAGCATTTTCTATTATTTCTTTGTTTTTCAGAGAATGAACAATCATTTCATTAAAAAAGAAATCATGATCATTTTTCCAGTTTGCTTTTATGTGATAACGATTCAAAAGAGCGGTATTTTCTTTGATAAATGTTTTGGCATAAGCTGTCTTTAAAATAGATACCGTTTCTGAATCAGTTAATTTCTTCAGCATTTTCATAACTTTCCTCCAACATGTCATAATGATAAGTCAGATAATTGATCATTGATACAGCAGCCGTTTCTGCCCGCAGGATGCGCGGTCCTAATGACACACAGATAAATCCCTTCTGAATAGCTTCTTCTACCTCAGAAGGATCAAAACCACCCTCACAGCCGACACAGATCAATACACTTTGAATATGCGGATTCTTTCTTAATACACTGGCCAGATTCATTCCTTTGACATCGGCACATTCATAAGCAATCAGCTTCAGATCTGCCTCCAGATTCAATGCTTCTTTCAAACTCATGGCCGGAGCTACTGCAACACAATGACTTCTTTTGCTTTGTTCACATGCTTCCAAAGCAATCTTATTCCATCGTTTCAGTTTACTGTCATTTTTATCCTCTTTGATTTTCACAACACTGCGCTTGCTGACAAAAGGAATGATTTCATTCACTCCTGCTTCACAGCATTTTTGAATACAGTAATCCCATTTCTCCTGTTTGATCAATCCCATCAAAAGACGTATTTGGATGCTGGATTCACTCTTTGCATCAAAGGCTTCCTCAATATAAGCCAATGTTTTCTCATTCTCATACAAAACATGAGCAAAATAAACACATTGATTCTCATCCACAATACGAATTCTCGTATTTTCTTTCATCCGCAATACATGACGGATATGATGAGCCTGTTCTTCATTCATTTCCACTGTTTCATGACATTGAACACTTTGATCTAAAAAATACTGCTGCATAAAATCACCTCACTCATTATATAGAAAATCAATCAGAATGCAAATCAAAACAACCAAAAAAGATAGGATCTCCCCTATCTATTCTTCTTTTCCCTTCATCGCCAGCGCACGCAGACGCTTCACTTCATATGGCTTCAGCAATCGATAATCTCCTTGAGACATATCATCTACTTTCAGAAATCCAATGGATTTACGGTGAAGCGAAGTTACTTCATAGCCAAAATATTCCATCATTTTTTTCACCTGATGATTTCTGCCCTCCTGAATCGTCAGATCCAGTTTTGTCTTTTTCAAAGCAAGATCCTTGCGGCGGATACGAACCTTTGCCGGCAAGGTCATCACACCATCCAATTCAATGCCCTTTTCCAGCTGCTTGATCTGCGGTGTTGTCAAAATACCGGTAATCATCACATCATAGGTCTTAGGAATATGATAAGCCGGATGAATGATCTGATTAGCAAATTCACCGTCATTGGTCAAGATCAAAACACCGCTGGTATCATAATCCAAACGTCCTACCGGAAAAATACGTTCCGGTGAATCAATCAAAGAAACCACTGTCTTGCGATCAAATTCATCACTCAATGTACAAACTGTTTTTTTCGGCTTATTCATGACATAATATACTTTATTTTCTTTTTGGATCTGCTCGCCATCCACTTCAACAATATCACCTTTTTTTACCTTATAGCCAAGTTCAGTGATCACCACTCCATTCACCTTGACTCTTCCTTCCACAATATATCCTTCAGCTTTGCGTCTTGATGTGATGCCGCTGGCTGCAATTACTTTCTGTAGTCTTTCCATGCCATACCTCCATGCATACCTATCATATCATGAAAAGAAGGTAATAGTAAGAAAAATTGCCATTGCAATGCCAGCTAAATCACTGATAAGGCCAATAAACATAGAATTTCTTATTTTTTTGACACCAACAGAGCCAAAATACAAGGTAATGACATATAAAGTCGTATCTGTGCTTCCCTGAATGATGCTGGCCATAATCCCGCTGAAAGAATCTACACCAAGTGTTTTAAATATATCAATCATAATAGCCAAAGAGGCTGTGCCGGAAAACGGCCGAAACAGCATCATTGCCCACAAAGAAGCATCTACATTTGCCAATAGGCCGCTGAAAAGCGAAGCAATTGCTTCCAATAAACCGCTGACCCGAAGCAAGTTAATCGAAAGCATCATCGCCATCATTGCCGGAAACACCTCATGAAATAATGAAAGTCCTTCTTTGGTCCCTTTGATAAAACTGCTGTAAGCATCTACTCTCTTAATTAATGCCACAACTAAGATAATACCGATAAATACCGGCAGCACATAATTAGTGAGCATGATTCCACAGCCTGTCGACAATCAAACCGATGCAGGAAGCACTCAAGGTCGCAATGACCGCAAAAGGAATAAAGGAAGTCGCATCCAATGAACCATAAGCTACTCGCAGTGCAATGATGCTTGTCGGAAACAAGGTGACTCCTCCTGTATTCAGCACCAAAAAAGTGACCATGCTTCGTGTAGCTCGATTGGGTTCTGGATTATGTTTCTGCATTCCGGCAATGGCTTTTAATCCAACCGGCGTAGCTGCCGAACCTAATCCGAACATATTGATGATGATATTGGCTGCAACATACCCCAAGGTTTCATGATCATCTTTGATATCCGGCAAGAGAAATCTTAAAAAGGGACTCAGACATCGCTCCAGAAAAGCAATACATCCTCCTTCTTTGGCAATTTCTACGATCCCGCTGAAAAAACAAGTCACTGCAACCATCGGCAGAACGAACTCAAGCGTTTCTTCACCTACTGTCACAATCGTATTGCTGATCAGATCCACTCTTCCCTGCATCAATCCATAAGCAAATGAACCCAAGATCAAAGTACACCAAAATTTAGTCATGCTTTCCCTCCGTCATGTCATAACTCAGACGTCTTTGCTGATCATAATTGACATAATCAATGATCAATTGTCTGTTCTCATAATAAAAAGTCAATTCAATCTTACCATCCTTCGGAATCAAAAGATCAATCTCTTGATCCACTGTTACTTGTCTGCCTCGTACAGTATATGTACCTTTTCGAATCAATAAATGAGATTCTACCATTGAAAATGCCTTTTCATGCAGTTGTTCATGCAAATCAAAATAATCGCCTTCTCTGAAACTGACCACTACATTTTCATTTTTGCCGTTATTGGCACTGCTGATCAGCGTTTTGCCGGAATTGACTGTATAACCGGTCTTGCCGCCATTGGCATATTCATAACGATACAAAAGCTTATTTTTATTCTGCCAGATATCCTTGTGTTCACTTTCATAGGTCTTTGCGGAAACGATAATACGGAAAACTTCATTTTTCATGGCTTCTTCCATTAACAATGCCATGTCATAGCAGGTAGATAAATTACCGCCGTCAGTCTCATCCAAACCGCTTGGATTTCTGAAGGTTGTATTTTTCATGCCGATCTGTTCTGCTCTTTCATTCATTAAAACAGCAAATTGCTCACTGCTGCCGCTGACATGCTTGGCAATCAAATAAGCCGCATCATTTCCGCTGCGCATCATCAGACCAAACAAAAGACTCAGCATCGTATACTGTTCATTTTCTTCTAAGTAAAGGGAACTGCCGATCTGCAGCGTAGTTTCCTTATCAACAACCACAATATCCTGCAATTCACTGTATTCAATGGCCAGCAGCGCTGTCATTGTCTTAGAAATACTGGCCACACTTTGAATTTCATGCTCATTGACACCTTCAATCACAACTCCTTCACTGACTACTACATAAGCAGCTGATACAGGAGACGGCCAAAGCAGAAATAAAAGCAGGACGACTTGAATTTTTTTCATATTTCACCTGTTTCAATTTATGCATCCAGCAATTGATTTATGAATGACAAAAAAAGCGACTGTCCATCGCTTTTCATTATTGATTCAAAGTGTTCTTCAATCGCAAAAGCCATTCATCAATTTCATCCCCATGATAGCCATATTCTCCCATCATGATCTTCGGCTTATTTTTCCCATGGAAATCCGAACCGCAGGTAATCAGCAATCCTTTCTTTTTGGCATAAGACGCAAAATAAGCATTTTGTTCTGCATTATGATAATTGCTGAAGGCTTCAATGCCGTCAATGCCGCAGGCAATGGCTTTTTCCAGCAGATCTTCTTTTTCATAAAACTGAATCCAAGGATGAGCCAGCACAGCAATACCGCCTGCTTGATGAATCTTTTCAACACTTTCTTTGAATGAAGGATAATTGACTGCCACAAACAAATCTGTACCGGCATGAGCCTTATCCCAAAAGAAATTTACTACCGGTGAATCACTGCGGCTGCCATTGGCCTGATATGGCCGAAAATCTTCAATATGAGCATTGGCCGGATCATTGAGCATAGAAGTAATGATGTTAAAATAAGCATTTCCGCCATTGGCCTCTTCAATGCATCTTTTCTCATCAATCTTGACCCCATATTTCTTTTCCAGTTTCACTACACGTTCATGCAAAGCATCATCCATCATTTTCTTGATATGAGCGCCTAAGCTATGAAAATAGGGATCATGGATATCAATGCCATAACCAAGAAGATGAACATCCATTCCTTCAAACACAGTTGAACATTCAATTGCCGGAATCACTTCAATGTGATAGGCAGCCGCTTTTTGAATCATCTCTTCAACTCCGGCCGTGGTATCATGGTCTGAAAGCGCAATAACATCCAATTGTGCTTCCTTGGCCTTTTCTGCCAGCTGAGCAACAGAAAACTCGCCATCGGCAGAATAACAGGAATGCATATGCAAATCAATCTTCATAATTACTTCCCGCTGATTGTCAATGAAGTGAATTTCATAGAGGCACTGCCGCACCCGCTCAGATCAAATTTCAGATCATTGCCTATTTTTTCTACCTGTTTTAACATTTCCATGAAATTGCCCGCTACTGTAACTAGCTGAATCGGCTGAGCAATTTTCCCATCTTCAATCATAAATCCGCTGGCCTGCAGAGAAAAATCTGTTGTTAATGTATTAAATCCGGCATGAAGTCCGGTAACTGTATCAATCAAGATACCTTTGCTGACAGAAGCAATCATTTCTTCCAGCGAATCTTCTCCCTTTTCAAAATAGAAATTCGTCGGCATAATGCCTACACTGCCGGCATAGCCTGCTTTAAATCCGTTGCCGGTAGAAAGAGTATTCATCAGGGCCGCAGATTTTTGATTATGCAGATAACTTATCAATACCCCTTTCTCAACAATATGCTTGCAGCGGCTGGCCACCCCTTCATCATCAAAAGGCGTGCTGGAATATCCATCCTTTAACAAAGGATCATCAATCAAAGTGACCTTTTCATCAAAAATAGCACTGTTCAGTTTATCTTTTAAGATAGAAATACCTTTATAAGCATTTTCTCCATAGAAACTTCCCGCAGCTGTTCCCAGCAAGTCACACATCACATTATTCTGTAAGATCACTGGATATTTTCCGCTGATTGGCTGAATCGCCTTTAGCTTATCGACAGCTTTATGAACAAGAGTCGAAATAAATTTCTGCTTGTCAAACGTATCCAGATCATAAATCAAGGCAACATCATAAGCTGATTTATTTTCATTGTTTTCACTAGCTAACACAGAAGCACCGAAAATGCCATATTCCTCCTGACGCTGAATATTCAATCCCTTAGAATTGACAATGGTCACTTCTCCTTTTACAACTTGCAGAAAACAATCCATGACCTGTGCAATTCTGTGATCCGCATTCAATAAAGCTTGTTCCATTTCCTTCAGAAAAGCAATGCGCTGCGTGCTTGATGTATTTTGAATCAATGAAGGGTTTTTTTCAATTGTCGGATATTCCTTATCCCCTTCATAGATCATCACCTTATCTTTGCTTGTAATCGCACAAGCATTGGATTTCATCTGTTCCACACAAAAATCAATATTTTCATCACTGTCTTCTTCCAAAAAGCAGTATCCCGGCTTACCTTGATAAATTCCTCTTACAGCAATACCGCCCGTTTCGGAAATTTCAAAATTATCGACATTTCCCTGAAATACCTGAATTCCATTAGAGGATTTCTGATTGGTATAAATTTCTACCTGTTCAAAGCCTTCCTGAAGTGCTTTTTCAATCAATTGCTGTTTATTCATGAACTTCGCCTTCCTTTCCGCCGACAATCATAGCACTGACGCGAATTGCCGGCTGTCCGACATCAACCGGAATCGAACCGCTGGAAGCTCCGCACATTCCCTGAGCTCGTTTCAGATTCGTGCCGACATGATCAATCTTCATCAATGTATCTGCGCCATTGCCAATCAATGTAGCTCCTTTGACTGGTTTTACGATCTTTCCGTTTTCAATCAGATAGCCTTCATTGACTGCAAAGTTGAAATCACCGGTAGATGGATCCACAGATCCTCCGCCCAAGCTTTTCGCATACAAGCCATAAGAAGTTGCGGCAATCATTTCTTCTAATGTACTCTTTCCTTCCAAGATAAACGTATTGGTCATACGGGAAACCGGTTCATATTTATAAGACTGGCGGCGAGAAGAACCTGTCTGATTCATATTCATGCGCCGTCCATTCAAAGGATCGATCAAATAGCCCTTTAAGATTCCATTTTCAATCAGCACATTGCGCTGCATGAAGTTTCCTTCATCATCAATATTGCAGGAACCCCAAGCATTCGGAATTGTACCGTCATCTACGGCACTGACACAATCAGAAGCAATTTTCTGATTTAATTTGCCGGCAAAAACAGATTGATTTTTCGCAACAGAGGCCGCTTCCAGCGAATGACCGCAGGCTTCATGGAAAATAACACCGCCAAAGCCATTATCAATGATGACAGGCATCGTACCGCTTGGACATTCATCCGCATCCAGCATCGTCAATGCAATTCGAGCAGCTTCTCTGCCTGCCTCTTCTACATCCATCTCATCATAAAATTCCAATCCCTTGGAAGCTCCAGGAGCATAGGAACCATCCTGCATCTTTTCACCATCACTGGCAATGGCCACAATTCCCAAACGAGTGCGGATACGTGTATCTTCAATACGCTTTCCATCTGTATTAGAAATCACCACATGCTGTTCTTCATCCATATAGCTTACATTCACTTTAGTAATCTTTTCATCATAAGCCAAAGCAGCATTGCCGGCTTTTCTCATGATGGCAATCTTTTCATCGCTGCCATATTGACTTGGATGTTTAGCAACAGGATGTCTGTTTTCATAAACCACATCTTTCAAAGCAATTTCTTTAGCATGACTTTCACCTTCAAAAGAATCGGCCAAGTCTTTTGCCATCTTCATAAGATTGTTAAAGTCAGTTTGATTGGTATACGCATATACGGAATTCGTTCCCTGTAGGATCCTTAATCCGATTCCATAAACAATGCCGCTATTGGCATTCTCAACAGTTTCATTCAGCATGCTGTAGCTGCTTGTAAATTTCTTTTCTTCAAACACTTCCGCAAAATCTCCGCCTGTTGTCAGACATACAGACAAGATTTGTTCCAGCTGTTGTTTCTCAAGCATAGTATCACCTCTTGTTCTATTATACTCTTGTTCAAATTTTTTCACTAGTCTCAAAACCAATGCTTTTCAAGAAAAATAAGCTCAAGATGAGCTTACTTTGTATCGATAAATTGTATTTGATTAGCCAAGCAAGAGGTTTCCTTATCCATTTTTCCATGGATGATAACATTTCTGCCCTTGATCAGATGCTCCACTGTTTGTTTATATAACTGAGGCATGATCACCACATCCATCTGAGCCGTATCATCGCTTAAAACAGCAAAAGCCATCAAATCACCTTTTTTAGTACGATGCTGCTTGATATGCGTCAGTGTTCCTAAAAGGGTGACCAATCCCTGCTTTCCTTTATTTTCCATCAGCGTTCCGCCTTTGAACTGGAGATGACGGCGCAGATCATTCATCGGATGATCACTTAAATAAAAGCCTAACACACTTTTTTCATCATTGGCTCTTGTCATTCTTGTATCTTTGACTGCAATCATCGGCGGCTTTGAGACAAGATCAAAATCCGCAAAAATCTGATCTTCATCTTCGATCTTCACAATATCTGCATAGCGTAAAGCATCATTTAAGGTCGCCAGCATGCTGGCACGGCTTTCATTGAAGCAGTCAAAAGCACCGGCCATGATCAAGCTTTCCAATGTCTTGCGATTGATGCGATGCATGCACAGACGTGCCACACATTCAAAATAATCAATAAATGTTCCTTTTTCTCTTTCTTTCAAGATAGCATTGGCAGCTGCACTGCCCACATTGCGGATTCCCAAAAGCGGAAACAGCACTTGATCATTAACGGTGACATACACATCACAAGAAACATTGATATTGGGATTCACAATTGTAATTCCCCTTTTGCGGGCCTCAAAAATATATTCACTGGTTTTGCTTTCTGAACCGATGACACTGTTCAATAAGCTTGTAAAGAAATAATTCGGATAATTGGCTTTCAGATAAGCCATCTGATAAGCCACAAGTCCATAAGCAAACGAATGTGATTTATTAAAGCCGTAATTTGCAAATTTTAAGATCAATTCATAAACCGAAACAGCTAATTCCCGTTCATATCCTTTGGCAATAGAGCCGGCAATAAATTCTTCTTTCAAAGATTCCAATTCCTTGACCTTTTTTTTGCTCATTGCATATCGCAATGTATCAGCTTTCGCCAAAGAAAAGCCAGCCATCTTAGTAGCAATCTGCATGATTTGTTCCTGATATAAGATCACACCATAAGTTTCAGCTAAAATTTCACGCAGATCCTCATGAAGATACACAATATTTTCCGGATGCCGGCGATTTTCCAAATACAATGGAATATTTTCCATCGGACCTGGTCGAAACAGTGCAATCATGGCCGCAATTTCTTCATAGCTCTGCGGCTGCATTTTCCGACACAGATTTTTCATTCCTTCACTTTCCAGCTGAAAGATACCAGCCGTATCTACTTCCTTCAGACAAGCAAATGTCTTTGCATCATTCAAAGGAATCTTCATGATATCAAAATCAGCCTTTTCATGAGCAATGATATTCTGAACAATCTCGTCAATGATCGTTAAATTGCGGATAGCCAGAAAATCCATCTTGATAAGACCTAATTCTTCCAGATTTTCCATGGTATACTGTGTCGCATAAACACCTTCATCGCATTCCATCAAAGGACAGACTTCTTCGATTGACTGATTGGAAAGCACAATGCCTGCCGCATGCAGCGAAGAATGACGCGGCAATCCTTCCAGCTGCAAAGCAATTCGATAAAGCTTTTGATATTCCGTTTTTGATTCAATGAACTGACGGAAACGCGGAACCATTTCATAAGCCATCGGCAAAGTTACTTTGCGGTTATTCAGCATCATCGGTACGCTTTTGCAGATCATATCAATATCATACAAAGGCAGTCCGATGGCCTTGCCGACATCGCGCAATACTGCTCTGGCAGCCAAAGTACCGAAAGTAACAATATGTGCCACTCGCTTATGACCATATTTTTCACGCACATAAGCAATGACATCATCACGATGATTATCCGGAAAATCCGTATCAATATCCGGTAGTGAAATTCTTTCAGGATTCAAAAAGCGCTCAAAAAGCAAATGATAGCGAAGCGGATCCAATTGGGTGATCCCTAAGCAATAAGCAACTAATGAGCCCGGAGCAGATCCTCTTCCCGGTCCCACATAAATTTTCTGTGATTTGGCATAACGAATAAAATCATAGACAATCAAAAAATAATCTTCATAATGCATCTCTGCTATGACATCCAATTCATATTTCAGCCGATTGACATAATCCTTAGGCGGATGATTCGTATTCAATCTTTTTTCAAGTCCCTTGTAGCAAAGACTTTTCAGATATTCCTGACTGCTTACATGAAAACGATTCTGAAAAGCAGGCAGATGAGATTTAGAAAACTCAAAGGTTACATTGCAAGCCTCAGCAATCCTCTCACTTCTTCTGCAGTCATCTTCTTCATACAGCGCACTCATTTCACTTGGTGTGCGCATATAACGGCCGCCGGCCACATTCAATGTTTTATCCTGAACAGTCACTCCCTGCTGAATTGCACACAACACTTTATAGCTTTCTTCATCCTCTTGATTCAGCATATAAATACGGCTCAAAGCAACAGTATCAATGCCATTGGCAATGCATAGCTGTTTAAGATGCTGATTGCGCAGCCGCAGCAGACCTGAATCATTCATCGCAATACCGCAGACAAAATCATCAAAGCTTTGATGAAACAAAGTCAGCGTTTCAATCATCTTTAATTCATCTTCCTGAATCAGCCAAGCATCAAAAGAAGAATGATCAAAACTTAAAAGCACATAATTATCCTGACTGAAAGTTTTCAATTCTTCTAAACTCAATTTTTCTTTGCTGGTATTCAGCCGCGTACTCAGCTTCAATAGATTTTTATAGCCATTATCATTTTTCGCCAAAAGCACAAAGCTGAATTGGTTTTCCTGATCATAAGCATCACATTCAAGACCGATGATCGGCTTGATATGAAACTTTTGACAGGCACGCACAAAAGATGGGACACCGTGCATGACATTTTTATCCGTCAAAGCCAGCGCACTCATTCCCATTTCCTTTGCTTTTGCGACACTTTCTTCAATTCTTACAGTGCTTTGAAGCAATGTATAAGCACTGCGCATATGTAAATGTACCATACTCTTATTTTATCCAATCCATCTATTTTAAGCAACACTTACCCTATTCATCCAATACTTTTCTCATTCGATAAAAGATTCCTTTGCCACTGAGTGTCACCATCTCATAAGCATCTCCTTCAATCACAAAACCCGCTTTCTGATAGCAGCGAATAGCTCGCTGATTGAAAGTTCTTACTTCCAAATACAATGGCTTGTGCGGATGCAGCATTTTGGACAAATCGGCTATATCCAAAAGCATGCGCTGGCCATAATGCTGATTGCAATATTTCGGATTTACCCCAATGCCGACAAATACCTCCTCTTCTTCTTCCAATAGATTGATAAACCCAATCAGCTGATCATTTTCCAGATATCCATAAAAATGATCATAGCTTTTGGGATTCATAAACCCAATTTGATTGTTTTTCATTTCTTCATAAGAAGGAAGATCATAAATGGCATATTCTCCCTCATATTTCCATTTACAGATTTCTTTCTTATCTTGTTCATTCAAAATTCTTCTTTCCATACTCTCTCCTCAAAAAAAGAACCTTTGCAGGTTCTTACTCATTGATCAATATTTTTTCAATTTCACCTACATAAACTGTATGATAAT